>JBFFJL010000544.1:0-2525 GCA_041555955.1 Nevskiaceae bacterium | reverse complement strand
GGCCTTGGCAGAGTTGACGCGGTAGCCAACGGAGATGATGGCGTCGAGACTGTAGTAGTCACGCTTGCGGCGCACCGCGCGGCCGCCCTCGGTTTGAACCGTTTCCATTTTGGAAACGGTTGCCTCCGTGCTGAGTTCGCCGCTGGTGAAGATGTTGCGCAGGTGCTTGGAGACGCCGGGCTTCTGCACGCCAAATAGCTCAGCGATCTGGCCCAGGGTGAGCCAGAGGGTTTCGGACTGATAGCGAACTTCCAGCTCGACTTCGCCGGTGTCGTAGATCTGAATCTCACTCACAGGGTCGACCCCACAAACCAAAAACCCGCCCTGGTGCGCTTCCGTGGAGAGGCGTGGCGGGTGTTGTTGCCGCCAGTGTAGGGGCAGCGGCTCATGCCGTCAGCCCCTTGATCATCTCCAGAATGCGGTCGGTGGTCTGCTTGAGTTCGGCATCGATCTCGGCCAGCGGCCGCGGCGGCTTGAACACGTAGAAGTGCCGGTTGAACGGGATCTCGTAGCCGACCTTGGTCTTGTCGGAGTCGATCCACGCGTCCGGCGCGTGCGGCAGTACTTCGCGCTTGAAGTAGGCTTCCACGTCTTCGGAGAGCGGCACGTTCTCGGTGTCGCGCAGGCTGCTGTCCGGCTGCGGCTTGCCCTTCTGCTTGCCCTTGATGCCGATCACCGGCTTGCCGTGCTCGTCCTTGAGCGGGCGCTCGACGGTGATGGTGCGGTAGCCGAAGTCCTCGTTCCTGAATATCCGGCTTACTGGGCGGCTGATCGATTTGTCATCGTCCTTGGCCTCGACGAACTCGCCGAACAGGCGGGTGATGCGCTCGATGTGCGCGTCGCTCAGCTCCTTGCGCTTGCTGCCCAGGCTCTTGCGCATCTTCTGCCAGAAGCCGCTGGCGTCGATGAGCTGGACCTTGCCCTTGCGCGCGGCCGGCTTGCGGTTGGACACGATCCAGACATAGGTAGAGATGCCGGTGTTGTAGAACATGTCGGTCGGCAGGCCGATGATCGCCTCCAGCAGATCGTTCTCCAGCACGTAGCGGCGGATCTCGCTCTCGCCACTGCCGGCGCCGCCGGTGAACAGCGGTGAGCCGTTGAGCACGATGCCGAAGCGGCTACCGCCGTCCTTGGCCGGGCGCATCTTGCTGATCAGATGCAGCAGAAACAGCATGGAGCCGTCCGACACGCGCGGCAGACCGGGGCCGAAGCGGCCGTTGTAGCCGTCCTGCGCGTGTTCCCGGCGGATCTCCTTTTCGACCTTCTTCCATTCCACGCCGAACGGCGGGTTGGACAGCATGTAGTCGAACTGCCTGCCAGGGTGGCCGTCGTCCGACAGCGTGTTGCCGAACGCAATGCTGGACACGTCCTGGCCCTTGATCAGCATGTCCGCCTTGCAGATGGCGTAGGACTCGGGGTTCAACTCCTGGCCGAAGACGGTGAGACGTGCCTCCGGATTGTGCTCGGCCAGATACTCGCCGGCGATGCTGAGCATGCCGCCGGTGCCCGCAGTCGGGTCATAGATCGTGCGGACCACGCCGGGCTTGGACAGCACGTCGTCGTCCTCGACGAAGATCAGGTTCACCATCAGGCGGATGACTTCGCGCGGGGTGAAGTGCTCACCGGCGGTCTCGTTGGAGATCTCCGCGAACTTGCGGATCAGCTCCTCGAACACGAGCCCCATCTGGTGGTTGTCGACCACCTCCGGGTGCAGGTCGATGCCCGCGAACTTCTCGGTGACCTGATACAGCAGGCCGGCCTTGGCCAGCCGCTCGACCTGAGCGTGAAACTCGAAGCGCTCGAACACATCGCGCACCGCGGGCGCGAACGCCTGGATGTAGCTGAACAGGTTCTCGCGGATATGGTCCTGGTCGCCCATGAGCTTTTTCATGTCCAGGGGCGAGGTGTTGTACAGGCCACGCTGGCCGCTCTTTCGCTCCAGGAACGGTTCGGGGTTCAGCCCGGCCTGGGTCTTGGCCTCAAACTCGGCGAGGACGGCCGTCTTGGTCGGGTCCAGCACGCAGTCAAGGCGTCGCAGCACGGTGAACGGCAGGATGACCTTGCCGTATTCGGACTGCTTGTAGTCCCCTCGCAAAAGGTCGGCGACCGACCAGATGAAGGCGGATAAGGCTTGCTGATTCATGACCCACTCTTAATTGTTTTTCGACCACACCGCGATCTTCGGGGCGCGGCATGACATTCCAAGGATCGGAAATTACCTCATGCGGCAGTCTGATGCGCAGATGTCTCAGTTTCTGAGCCTGACAGTGTGTACTTTCTCCGCATGACCCAGGCCAGCCGCTCCCGATCACCGTGGTTCTTCCGCTTCGTGCTGATAATGTTTGCGGTGGCTGCGATGTCTGACCTGTATGGGGGAGTCTGGCTCGTCATATTCCACGGGGTGCTGATGCTCATGTTTCTTGGCATGGCCGCGACGATGACAATCATCGGCGTAGCCTTTTTCATCGCGCTGCTCGGTTGAACCTGCAAGGAGAGACGGGATGGGGTGGGAGAGTATCGGCAGC
>JBFFJL010000543.1:0-2536 GCA_041555955.1 Nevskiaceae bacterium | reverse complement strand
TAAGGCGCTTTTCGGCCTCGGTGCGCGCAGCTATGGCCCCCGTCATATCGTTGAAGTTGCGCAAGAGTTTGGAGAGGACTGTGTCAGACTGTGGAATCGCCGACTCCGGGATGGGATTCGGTGTGTCCCCAGTGTCGCTCATGTGACGGGCCAGCAGTTCGACCGGTTTGAGCATTCGTGCCAGCACGAAATATCCCGCGAGAACCAGAATCAACGTGGCAAGAGCGTTTCCGGCCAACAGTACGACAACAGCATTCCGACGCTCCGTAGCAAGGTCGCTGACATCGAGCTCGGTCACAATCAACCCGACCTCCCGGCCCTGAACTACAAGGGGAGCGTGTACCCGAACCACGTCACCGTCGCTTGCGGCAGTCACGTCGGCAACCTGAACTGCGTCGTTGGCGAAGGCTCTGACATCTGAATCAACCGGCGCGCGTGCCGGATCGGTTGCTGCCAGAACCCGTCCCGTATCATCGGCCACGACTGTAAACAGAATCCGTTCGCCCGAAGCGTTGGCGCGGGCGCGGTCAAGTGTGTCATAGACTTCCCACACATCCTTATGCAGCGCAAAAGGGCCAAGGGCCACGGCAAGTCCTTCGACGTGAAGTCGCGCATATTCCCGCAACTTCTCATCCTGAAACTTTCCCAAGGTGGAAAAGACCTGCTGAGAGGCGACAAAGCCAAGCACGATCATAAGCGCCGCCGTCGCGACAGCGATCCGGATGGTGATGGGCCAGGTGCCGACACGCAATAGCATGATCAGCGCCCCGTCAGTTCGGCGATACGGATTGCGATGCCGTCAAAGAGGGAAGCATCGCCCTCCTGAACCCCGTCGAGGAAAAGCAGGCGCAATGCATCCCGCCCGGCGTCGGAGTCACCGAGATGTTGCAGCGCCCGCGCAAAGTTCCGTATGTCGTCGTCCAAAGCCCTGTCCAGTCGCGCTGCGAACGGAGGAAAGCCAAGCCATTCCGACTTTGTCAATATCCGAGTTCGCGCAGTCAGGGATGGCTCAACGCTGGCGAGCGCCTCCCAGACATAGCCGTCCACGCTACCGGAACGCGTCAGACCTCCGGCAACGGCCCGAACGACATTGTGATGCCCGTAGGTGAAGATGGAGCGCGCAAAGAAACTTTCAGGTGACTCTCCAATTCGCGCGAGATCAGACGCGGTCACGAGGTATCCGGAATTGCTGTCGGGATCCGAGAAGGCATGAATGCCGGCGCGAAGATCGCCAAGAGCTTCGGCCGGATCGTCGTCCCGAACGATCAGGTAGGATTGATAGAGAGGCTGCCCTTGCCAGACCGGCACACCGAGCAGCGCCAATCGGTCGCGATGCTGCAAATAAGGGTAGCCGCAAATCCAGGCTGCATCGACCGAGCCGTCCAGAATAGACGCGGTGATTTCTTGATAGGTGCGCCGCTGGACCAGTTCTACGGGGCGCGCCATCTCTTGCGTCAAGGCAGTGCGCAGGGCACTGATCACCGCTGAGTCGTTATCCAGAAAAACCGGCGTCAATCCGAAACGAAACGGATCAGAAGATTGCGCATGCACCACTGGGGCCGCCAAGGCAGCCATACCCAACAATACAAGCCGACGCGTCATCATCTGTTCGACCTCCCGGACCGTCTCTCTCCGGTCCCCGTCACAATATCCAGAGGAACTGGGAATCGCTTGCCCGCTCCTTCGTTAAATCACAGATCGACGATATACGGAATTTGAGCATCTTGGGAAGACTGGTGATGGATGACGAACGAGTTTCCACGCTGGCGAAAGCACTGGCGCATCCGGCCCGCATCACCAGACCCTTTTGAGAGGTGCCGCGACATCGGATCATGCTGCCGGGTAGTGCGGGTGCGCTCAGTCGGGTTTGTTCGGGGCCGCGCTTGTTTCCAGCAGGGCAAGCAGCCCCTCGAGCAGGGTGATCGGGGCCGGGGGGCATCCGGGAATGTGCAGATCGACCGGCAGCACCGCCGCAACCCCGTCCATAACCGCATAGCTGCCGGCAAAACAGCCGCCATCCAGCGCGCAGCCCCCGACCGCGACAACCCATTTCGGCGCGGGCATGGCATCATGGGTCCGGCGCAGGGCCTCGGCCATGTTGCGGGTGACGGGGCCTGTGACCATCAGCACATCGGCATGTCGCGGTGAAGCGACGAAATGCAGGCCGAAGCGCTCAAGATCGTAATAGGGATTGCTCAGGGCGTTTATTTCCATCTCGCAGGCATTGCAGGATCCGGCATCGACCATGCGGATCGCCAGACTGCGGCCCAGCCGTTTGCGGGCCATGCGCTGCAGGGATTGCGCAAGCTGATCTTCGGCATCGGCTTTCGGGGCGGGGGCGGGCTCGGTCAGGGGGCGCCGCAGCAGACCGTCGATGAGGAGTTTACGCATGTCAGCCTCTCACAGATCGTGCCCGGAATACGAGCAGTTGAAGGATTTGTTGCACAGCGGGAAATCGGCGATGATATTATCCTTGATCGCGGCTTCCAGAAGCGGCCACTGAAACCAGGAAGGGTCGCGCATGTGGCAGCGGTGG
>JBFFJL010000542.1:0-2545 GCA_041555955.1 Nevskiaceae bacterium | reverse complement strand
TGGGCTTTTCGGGACTCGACTAAGACATGATCCGTCGACTCGCACTGCTCCCATCCCCGCTCACGCGTGGCCCCTGGTCGTATGCTCGCGCCGGTACGTCTCTCGCCTTCATGGGCTTTTCGGGACTCGACTAAGACATGCTCGTTGCGATACTGGCTCTGACCGCGTTGTCGGTCGCGTTCGGACTCGGCCTCGGCTATGCGTCCGTGCGCTTCAAGGTCGAGGGCGATCCACTGGTGGACCAGATCGACAAGGTGCTGCCGCAAACCCAGTGCGGTCAGTGCGGCTTTCCCGGCTGCCGGCCCTACGCCACCGCGATCGCATCCGGCGAGGCCGACATCAATCAATGCCCGCCCGGCGGTGAGGACGGCATTCTCAAGCTGGCCGAGTTGCTCGGAGTCGAAGCCAAACCGCTGAATCCGGACAACGGCATCGCCAAGGCCGTGCCAACCGTGGCGTTGATTGACGAGAACGTCTGCATCGGTTGCACCAAATGCATCCAGGCGTGCCCGGTCGATGCCATTCTCGGCGCTGCACAGCAGATGCACACCGTCATCGTGAGCGAATGCACCGGCTGCGAGCTGTGCCTGGAACCCTGCCCGGTCGACTGCATCTCGATGCAGCCGCTGGCGCAAACGCCGCGCAACTGGGTCTGGCCGTTGCCGGATGAGGCGCCGGCTCCGTCACCACCCGCAGCAGCAGCGAGCGCCGCATGAGTCTGATGACCCGGCTGTTCGGTTTTCGCGGCGGTCTGCATCTGGACTATCGCAAGGAGATGTCGACCGGCACACCAATCCACATCGCGCCGGTTCCGCCGCAACTGATCCTGCCGCTGTCCCAGCACGCCGGCAATCCGGCCAAACCGCGGGTCAAGGTTGGCGATCGCGTGCTGCGCGGACAGACCATTGCCGATGCCGACGGCTTTGTCTCATTGCCGGTGCACGCCGGCAGTTCCGGCATCGTCAGCGCGATCGAACCGCGCCCGATCCCCCACGCCTCCGGCCTGTCGGCGCTGTGCATCGTCATCGATACCGACGGTCTCGACGAAGCACTGCCCTCGCCCGAGTGGGAGCCGGCCGAAGACATCAACGCCCTCGATGCGCAGACCATTCGCGATCGTGTGCGCCGCGCCGGCGTCAGCGGCCTCGGCGGCGCCGGCTTCCCCAGCTTCATCAAGCTGGCGCCCGGTCACCCGGTCGAAACCCTGATCATCAACGGCGCCGAATGCGAGCCCTACATCAGCTGCGATCAGCTGCTGATGGCCGAGCGCGCGGGCGAAATCATCGGCGGCATCCAGGTGATCCTGCATACGATCCGTGCCGGACGCTGCCTGATCGGCATCGAGGACAACAAGGCCTGGGCCATCGCGGCCCTGAAAGCTGCCGCCGCCGCCGATCAACGGATCGAGGTCGTGGTGGTGCCGACCCGCTATCCGCAAGGGGGCGAGAAGCAGTTGATCCAGACGCTGACCGGGCTTGAAGTTCCGAGCCGCGGACTACCGCTGGATCTAGGCCTGGTGGTCCAGAACCCCGGCACCGCGCGCGCGGTGTGGCGCGCAATCCGCTATGCCGAGCCGCTGACCTCCCGCGTGGTCACCGTGACCGGCAACGCGATCTCGCATCCGCAGAACTTCGATGCCCGCATCGGCACGCCCATGCGCTTCCTGATCGATCTGGCCGGCGGCTACACCGCGCCACCGGACCGCCTGCTGATGGGCGGACCGATGATGGGCTTCGCGCTGCCGGCAGACACGCTGCCGATCGTCAAGAGCACCAACTGCATCCTGGCCACCGCACCGGGTGAGCTGCGCCCGGACGAGGATGCCTTGCCCTGCATCCGCTGCGGCGCCTGTCAGGACGCCTGCCCGATCAATCTGCTGCCGCAGCAGCTGTACTGGCATGCGCGTGGCAAGGAGTACGACAAGGCGCAGGCGTTGAATCTGTTCGACTGCATCGAGTGCGGCTGCTGCGCGCAGGTCTGCCCCAGCCACATTCCGCTGGTGCAGTACTACCGCCACGCCAAGACCGAGATCTGGTCCGAGCAGCAGGAAAAGCGCAAGGCCGACGCCGCACGCGAACGCCATGAAGCGCGACTGGCCCGGCTCGAACGCGAGGAGCGCGCCAAGGAAGAGGCGCGAGCGCGCAAGAAGGCCCTGCTGGCGGCCAGCCAGGCCGCCGCCAAGCCGGCTGCGACACCCTCAGCCGCAACAACCGAGCCCCCCGCGACCAGCACCGATGACCCGGTGGCCCGCGCGATCGCCGCAGCCAAAGCCAAGCAGGCCGCCGTCCCCACTTCCGACAACACGGCGGACGATCCGGTCGCCCGCGCCATTGCCGCCGCGAAGGCCAAGAAGGCTGCCGCCGCCGCGCCATCGGGCGAAGCCGCGACCGACGACCCTGTGGCCCGTGCGATTGCAGCGGCCAAAGCGAAAAAAGCCGCAGCGAACGCGGGCGGCGAAGCGCCAACGGCTAAGCGCGCAAAACCGACTGCTGCCGATGACGAGCGCATCGCCGCCGCGATTGCGGCGGCTCAGGCCCGCAAAGCG
>JBFFJL010000541.1:0-2550 GCA_041555955.1 Nevskiaceae bacterium | reverse complement strand
TCCAACGTCAACGCCGCCAATGTGGTGAATTTCCGTCGACTGATGGTCGACGGCCGGCTCGATCTGCATCCGCAGCCGATCATGGATATCTCCGGAGCCCACCCGCGGCTGGCCAAAGCCGAGTTCCTGCTGCGCATGGAGCAGGACGGCCGTTATCTTCCGCTGCCGGCCGGAACGATCGAAACGCTGGAGTATTTCGGCCTGTCGCCGGAGCTGGACGCATTCACCTCGACCACGGTCATGGCCTGGATGGCGAATCACCCCGAAGCGGTGGCACAACTGGACGGTGTCTCAATGAACCTGTCCGCCAAATCCCTGGTTGACGGCCGCTTCATGCATCGCCTGTTCAATGAAGTGGAAGCGATGCGACTGCCTCCGGGCAAGCTCGGCTTCGAAATCACCGAGACCGCGGCCATCGAACACCTGGAACTGGCTGCAGACATCATCGAGGAGTTCCGCAGTATCGGCTGCAATTTCAGTCTCGACGACTTCGGTTCCGGCCTGTGCTCGTTCGGCTATCTGCACTCGCTGGGCGTCAACGAGGTCAAGATCGACGGCCGCTTCGTACGCGACATCGCGCAAAACCCGGTGTCGCAGGAAATCGTCCGCGCGATCCACCAGGTGGCGCAGGCCACCGGCAAGAAGACCGTGGCTGAATTCGTCGACGAGCCGCGCAAACTGCAGGTCCTGCAGGGCATGGGCATCGACTACGCCCAGGGCTGGCTGTTCTATCCGGCGCTTCCGACCGCACAGTTCCTGGATCTTCTCAGCGCAGAACCAACGCGCTGACACCCGCCCGCCGCGTTCGCCCCGGCGCCAGCCCGGGATCGCATACGGGTCAGTATGTTTGCGCCGCAACATACGCTACAGTATGGACCCAATATTTCCGGGCCTTTGGCGAGAAGGTCCGATCCTTCATTGACCTGATCTACGGAGTTCACATGCCCCAGTACACGCCACCGCTGCGCGACATGCAGTTCGTCCTGCACGAGATGCTCAACGTCGAGGCTGCGCTCAAGAAGCTGCCGCAGCACGCCGACATCGACGCGGCGACGATCGACTCCATACTCGAAGAGGGCGGCAAGTTCTGCGCGGACGTCATCTACCCGCTCAACCGCGTCGGCGATCGTGAGGGTTGCACCTACCACGGCGACGGCGTGGTGACGACCCCGACCGGCTTCAAGGAGGCCTACCAGCAGTTCGTCGAGGCCGGCTGGGGTGGGCTGGGCATGGACCCGGATTACGGTGGTCAGGGCCTGCCGCACGTCGTACACAGCGCATTCATGGAGATGATGAACGCCGCGAACCAGGCGTGGACGATGTACCCGGGCCTGTCGCACGGCGCCTACAACGCGCTGCACGCCTTTGGCACACCCGAGCAGAAGAACCTCTACCTGCCGAAGCTCGTGTCCGGACAATGGACCGGCACGATGTGCCTGACCGAACCGCAGGCCGGCACCGACCTGGGCATCCTCAAGACCAAGGCCGAGCCGAACGCCGACGGCAGCTACAGCATCACCGGCACCAAGATCTTCATCTCCGCCGGCGAGCACGACATGGCGGAGAACATCGTGCATCTGGTGCTCGCGCGCCTGCCCGACGCACCCGGCGGCACCAAGGGCATTTCGCTGTTCATCGTCCCCAAGTTCATTCCGGCAGCCGATGGCTCGCTCGGTGAGCGCAACGCGTTCAAGTGCGGTGCCATCGAGCACAAGATGGGCATTCACGGCAACGCAACCTGCGTGATGAATTTCGACGGCGCCACCGGCTGGATGGTCGGTGCGCCGAACAAGGGCCTGATGGCGATGTTCGTGATGATGAACAGCGCGCGTCTGGGCGTCGGCATGCAGTCGGTGGGTCTGGCCGAGGTCGCGTACCAGAACTCGCTGGCCTATGCGAAGGATCGCCTGCAGTCGCGCGCGCTGACCGGCCCCAAGCTCAAGGACAAGCCAGCCGACCCGATCATCGTCCACCCTGACGTGCGCCGCATGCTGCTGACGCAGAAAGCCTATGTCGAGGCCGCGCGTGCCTTCACCTACTGGGCGGGCCTCGCCATTGATCTGGAGCACAAGCACCCGGACGAGAAGCTGCGCAAGGACAACGCCGACCTCGTCGCGCTGCTGACGCCGGTGGTCAAGGGCTTCATCACCGACAACGGCTACGAGTCGACGACGCTGGCGATGCAGGTGCTCGGCGGCCACGGCTACATCTCGGAGTGGGGCCTCGAACAGCACGTCCGCGACGCGCGCATCAACATGATCTACGAGGGAACCAACACCATTCAGTCGCTCGACCTGCTGGGCCGCAAGGTGCTGATGGACAACGGTGCCCGCCTCAAGCAGTTCGGCGAGATGGTGCGTGCCTTCATCGAGGCCAACGACACGCGGGTGGACATGAACGAGTTCATCTCGCCGCTCGCCGACCTGGGCGACAAGGTCACCAAGCTGACCGCCGAGCTGGGCATGAAGGCGTTCGGCAATGCCGACGAGGTGGGCGCCGCGGCCGTCGACTACCTGCGCATCTGCGGCCACCTGGTGTTCGCCTACTACT
>JBFFJL010000540.1:0-2550 GCA_041555955.1 Nevskiaceae bacterium | reverse complement strand
GCAACAAAGTGCGGGAGAGCGGCAGATGCGCTGGAGGAGCGCGGCAGCTGCGCTGATGTGGACATCAGGCGCAGCGCTTGCCCTGGGCACGGGCGAGCTGCCACCAGACTTGGTGGCGCAGGATCACAACGGCACGACACAGCGTCCGCAGGACTATCGCGGACGGGTGCTCTATATCGACTTCTGGGCGTCGTGGTGCGCGCCGTGCCTGCAGGAACTGCCGGCGCTGGAGCGCCTGTACGCTGATCTGGCGCCGCGTGGTTTCGCGGTGCTGGCGATCAATGTCGATACCCGGAGCAGTGACGCGCAGCGGCTGCTGGATCGCCTCAAGCTCTCTTTCCCGATTGTGTTTGACCCGGACGGTGTCTGGCCGGAGCGCTTTGCGCTTCCGGCCATGCCGTCCGGTTATCTGATCGGCCGCGACGGCCGCGTGCGGCATGTCCAGGTCGGCATCCGCGAAGGCGATCTGGCCGCGCTGGAACAAGCGATCGAGCAAGCGTTGGAGGAGTCCCCGTGAAGCGAAGCATTTTGGCGCTGACTGCGCTCGTATGGCTGGCGGGCTGCAGCATGCAGCCGGTGCAACCCTGGGAGCGCGGTGATCTGGCGCGGCCGGAGATGGCGTTCGAACCTGACCCGCTGCTGGCCGGATACCGACGCCACGTCGAGTTCAGCAAGGAAGCGGCAACCGGCGGACCGACGCTGGGTGGCGGCGGATGTGGGTGCAATTGACGCCATGACGATCCGTTCCCCGAAGCTGTCCGCACTGACGAGCGCCGCGTTGGCGATTCCCGGTCTGGCCCACGCCGAACTGCAGACCGACTATCTGTATTCGCACTATCAGGAAGGCGATCTGCCGGCGGGCGACAGCGCCAGCGGCAGCGCCTCCGAGCGCTACACCATCGACTCGCACCTGTTCCGTGTGGGTGGAGGGCTCGGGTCGGGTGATGCCAATCTGAATCTGACGCTTGAGACCATGAGCGGCGCCAGCCCCTGGTGGGTGCAGCCGGATGCCAACGGCAAGCCGGTGCAGGTCATGAGTGGCGCCAGTATCGACGAGGAGCGCATTGATATCGAAGCCAGCTACGGCATCCAGCTGGGTCAGATCGAGCCGGTGTTCCGGGCTGGTTACTCCAGCGAGGAGGACTACCAGTCGATCAATGTCGGCGTCGAGGCGCAGTACACTCCCGAGGGTGGCGCCTACAGCGCCAGTGCCGGGATCGGCTACTCCGATGATCGCATCGAGCCGACCGATGGCGGCAGCGCGCAGTATCCGGATCGCATCCGCAGCGCCGACAAGAACAGCCTGACGACTTACGCCGGCCTGTCGTGGATCATCGATGCACAGACGGTGCTGCAGACGGTGTTCAGCTATAGCCTGCACGACGGCTATCTGACCGATCCGTACAAGCGCGCGTACTTCGTCTCGGTCGCCAACGCGGTGCCGGAGAGCCGGCCGGACGGACGCCAGAGCTGGACCTTGAGCGTGCGCGGACGGCATTACCTGCCGAAGCTGGCCGCAGCGGTGCATGTGGACTATCGCTACTTCCAGGACGACTGGGAGGTCGAGTCGCACACGGTGGCACTGAGCTGGCAACAGCGCATCGGTGAAACCTGGCGCGTCAGCCCGTCGCTGCGCTGGTACAGCCAGTCGCAGGCGTATTTCTACGCGCCGTACTACGCCGACTTTCGCGCTGACGGCTTTGCCTCCAGCGACTACCGGCTGTCGCCGTTCGGTGCGCTGTCGGCGCGGCTGGATGTGCGCAAGTCGCTTGATGCGCATTGGGAGCTCGGCGGCGGCGTCGAGGTCTACGACGCGTCGGCCAGCTATGCGATCCGCCCGGTCGATGTCGAGAATCCGGGGCTGGTCGAGTACGCCAGCGTGCAGGCCCGTGTGAACTACCGTTTCTGATGAACCATGCAGGACCACGGGGCTCCACCTGCCAATCCAGGTGCGGCGCTGTGTCGAGGGGGAGATGAACATGCAGACTCACATCATTGAAAAAGGCATCACGCTGATCGCGCTGAGCGTGATGCTCGGCGCCTGTTCCGGCGAATACAGCGGCGGCACCGCCACTGGCGGCGGCAGCGGTCCGGGCACCAGCGGCGGCAGCTTCAGTTCGGTGGACGACTTTTTCGTCAAGCGCGCGCAACCGCGGCTGGATTTCTGCCGCACCTGCCATGTGCCGGGCGGCATCGCCGACGTCGAGGACGGTGACGACATGATGCTGTCGGCCAATCGCGCGCAGGACCTCGACAATCTGCGTACGTCGTGGGACGCGCTCGGCAAGAACAATCCGACCTCGCGCATCCTGCTGATGGCCTCGGGTCAGGAAACTCCGCACAGCGGCGGCCAGCCGTGGCCGGTCGGCAGCGGCGCCTATTCCGACATGGCCGCACTGCTGCAGTGCTTCGAGAATCCGGTGGGCTGCCTTGATGCGATCAGTGACGGTCCAGTAGCCAACGAGGCGCCGCTGCTCGGCAGCAAGCGCGCCGAACACCTGTGGGCCAGCTACTGCGCCGACAAGGGCGACGCCGCGCTGTTGCCGCCGG
>JBFFJL010000539.1:0-2557 GCA_041555955.1 Nevskiaceae bacterium | reverse complement strand
TGCTGCGTCGCTCCGCCGATATTGAAGCCTGGTTCCGCGAACAGTGGCGGGCTACGCCACCACCGTTCTACAGCTCGGTTGATCTGCGCAATGCTGGTTTCAAGCTGGCTCCGGTCGACACCAATCTGTTCCCCGGCGGATTCAACAACCTGAATCCGGCATTCGAGCCGCTGTGCATCCAGGCCATGCAGACGGCACTGCAGCGGGTCTGTCCAACCGCCAAGCGCATCCTGCTGGTGCCGGAGAACCACACCCGCAACAGGTTCTACCTGGAAAACGTCGCCACCCTGTTCGATCTGATTCAGAAGGCCGGCTTCCACGTGCGCATCGGGTCGTTGATCCCCGACCTGCACGAAGCCACTGACCTCACGCTGGAGCTATCGGGCCGCACGCTGCACCTGGAACCGCTGCGCCGCGACGGCGACCGGGTTTACGTCGACGATTTCATGCCCTGCGCGGTCCTGCTGAATAACGATCTGACCGCCGGTGTTCCGGAAATTCTGCGCGATCTGTCCCAGCATGTGATTCCTCCGCTGGATCTGGGCTGGCATGCGCGCCAGAAGTCCAACCATTTCGGCTTCTATCGCGAAGTCGCCAAGGAAGTCGGCGCGCTGATTGACCTGGACCCGTGGTTCATCGATCCGCTGTTCCGCAACTGCGGCGAGATCAACTTCCTCAAGCGGGAGGGCCAGGAATGCCTCGAGGCGAACGTCGCGCTGCTGTTGGAGGATATCCGCGCCAAGTACGCCGAATACGATATCCAGCAGGAGCCGTTCGTCATCGTCAAATCCGATGCCGGCACCTATGGAATGGGCGTGATGACAGTGCGCAGCGTCGAGGACCTGCGCACGATGAATCGCAAGGCACGCACGCATATGTCCAGTGCCAAGGAGGGCGCCGACGTCACCGGCGCCATCATTCAGGAAGGCGTGCTGACGCTGGAAAAGCTCGGTGCCGATGAAGCCACCGCCGAACCGGTGGTGTACATGATCGACCAGTTCGTTGTCGGCGGCTTCTATCGCCTGAACGCGCAGCGCGGCAGCCAGGACAACCTGAACGCACCCGGCATGCGCTTCGAACCGCTGGCGTTTGACGAATGCTGCAGCCATCCCAATCCCGCCTGCGGCCCCGACGACCGCCCCAACCGTTTCTACGCCTATGGCGTGGTTGCACGGCTGGCGGCTCTGGCTGCAGCACGCGAGATCGAAGCCACGCGCGAACTGCTCGAAACCCGAGCAGCCTGATCCACCGAGCCGGACTGACGACATGAGTCGCACACTGGGTGTGGTGATGGACCCGATCCGGTCCATCAAGCCGTACAAGGACACGACGCTGGCGCTGATGCTGGCCGCACAGAAACGCGGCTGGCAGCTGCGCTACCTGGAGATGCAGGACCTGTGGCTGCGTGACGGCATCGCGATGGGACGCTCGCGCGAGCTCCAGGTGTTCGATGATCCACAGCGCTGGTTCGAATTCGGCGACAGCCACAGCGAACCGCTGGGACAGCTCGACGCCATCCTGATGCGCAAGGATCCACCATTCGATCTTGAATTCGTGGCCGCGACCTATGTGCTGCAGCGTGCGCAGGATCAGGGCGCGCTGGTGGTCAACCGGCCGCAGTCGCTGCGCGACGCCAATGAGAAGGTGTTCATCAGCTGGTTCCCGCAGTGCTGCGCGCCGACCCTTATCGCGCGTGATTCGGTCACGCTGCGGGCGTTCCACGCCGAACACCACGACGTCATCTTCAAGCCACTGGACGGCATGGGCGGCGCCGGCATCTTCCGCATCACCGAGGACGGCATGAATCTGGGCGCCGTGATCGAAGCCCTGACCGACAACGGGCAGCGCCACATCATGGCGCAACGCTACATCCCGCAGATCGTGGACGGTGACAAGCGCATTCTGATGGTCGACGGCGAGCCCGTTCCGTATGCGCTGGCGCGGATTCCGCAGGGTGGCGAAGTCCGCGGCAATCTGGCGGCAGGCGGTCGTGGTGAACCACGCCCCTTGTCCGAGCGCGATCGATGGATCGCGGCCCAGATCGGTCCGAGGCTGCGGGAGCTGGGCCTGTTCTTTGTCGGGCTCGACGTCATCGGCGACTATCTGACTGAAATCAATGTCACCTCACCCACCTGCGCGCGTGAACTGGACGCGGCCTGCAAGCTGGATATCGGCGGCGACCTGATCCGCGCCATCGAATCGCATCTGGGCTGAAACTGCGTCAACGCCTCGTGTTCCCATTTACCCACGCTCCCGACACCGCCTGACCGCCACGCGACACATGCCCCAGTCCCCGCACCTGCGCTTGTTCTTTCGCCGCCTGATTCTCGGCGTCGGCCTCGCCGTGTTCTTTGCCTGGCTGGCACTGCGACCCGCTGCCGACAGTGATGACAAGCGTCTGGTGCAGCGTGAATTCCTCGCCATGGGCACCTTGTTCTCGGTCTCGGTCTATCTCGAACCGCAGCAACTGCCGGCGGACGCCGAGGCCGCACTGGCGCGACTGGAACGCGTGCTGCAGGACTACGAGTTGCGTTGGCGCGCGTGGGATCTCGAAGGC
>JBFFJL010000538.1:0-2596 GCA_041555955.1 Nevskiaceae bacterium | reverse complement strand
GGCGCCGTCTTCGCCGATCAGCGCGGGGCGGTCGGCGTAGTGCGCGACCGATGCCGCAAATGCACCAGGAACGGTTTCAGTCATCACGGAAGTCAATGAATTGGCCGAGGCTCAGTCGGCCCACATCAGATAGCCGTTGTCGATGCGCATTTCGGCGCCGTTGATGAAGCGCGATTCGTCCGAGGCCAGGAACAGCACCAGATTGGCGATGTCCTGCGGCTGGGCAAAGCGCGCCTGCAGCTGCTTGGGATCCTTCTCACGTACGTAGGAGCTGCCCGAGCCTTTCTCTTTGTGCAGGTTGAACACCATCGGCGTGGCGATGCCGTCCGGATGAATCGAATTGCAGCGGACCTTGTACAGCTGCGCGCGGCAGTGCGCTGCAACGGTGCGGGTCAGGCCGGCGACCGCGGCCTTGGACGCGCTGTAGGCGCAGAACGAGGAGACGCCGCCGATGCCGGCCATTGAAGACATGTTGACGATTGAGCCGCTCGGACGCTGCTTCATCGCTTCCAGACCGTACTTGCAGCCCAGGAAGTAACCGTCCGAGTTCACCCGCTGGATCTTCTGCCACAGGTCCAGCGAGGTCTCCTCGATCGTGGCCTGCGCCAGGATCGCGGCGTTGTTGACCAGAATGTCGACGCCGCCGAAGGTGTCCTGCGTGGCCTTGATGACGTTGATCCAGCCTTCTTCCGAGGCGATGTCGTGCTTGACGAACAAGGCCTGGTCGGTGCCGATCTCCCTGGCGACGGCCTGTCCGGCTTCCTCGCTGATGTCGGTCAACACGACCTTGGCGCCTTCGCGCGCCAACAGCAGAGCGTCTTCCTTGCCCACGCCACTGGCCGCGCCGGTGATGATCGCGACCTTGTCCTGAACTCGTCCCATCGTTGACTCCTCGAATGAAGCAGTGAGGCCGCGTCTGGCGTGATCGCTCAGGCCGCGGCTTGTTCGGTGTTTTGTTGCGACGCCAGATGCCGGCCGATACGGCGACCCGACCACAGGCAGTCCGCAATCGACAGGCCGCTGACATAGCCGTTGGACGCCACGCCGACGGCGGCGCGGCCGGCTGCAAACAGACCGGCGATCGGCTTGCCCTCTGTGTCGAGCACGGCGCCACTGGTTTCTTCCACGCGCAGGCCGCCGAGCGTGATCGTCGGACACGGGAAGGTCCGGTTGTCGGCGGAGATGTCCATCGCGTAGTACGGCGGCGTGTCCAGCGGCGCGCGGAATGCGCTGTCCTTGCCCAGCGCGTCAGTGCTGCCGGCGCGGGTGTCGGCGCTGTAGCGTTCGATCGTTGCACGCAGGGACTGCGGTGGCAGGCCGAGCTTGTCGGCCAGCTGCTCCGGGGTCTTCGCGCGTGGCGCGAACAGCATCAGGATCAGCGCCGGAATGCCCTGGAACGCCCACAGGCCGCCGAACAGGGCTTCGCGGATCGCACGGCGCCGCAGCGCGCGGTCGATCACCAGATACGCCTTGCCGTCATTGTTCTCGCACATCTCGACGCCGAGCCGCGCGCCGTAGACCTGCTCGTTGCAGAAGCGCTCACCGCGACGATTGACTACCACGCCCAGCGGCCACGCCGTCGGCGGATTGATGAAACGCCAGGCCGAGCCTTTCTCCATCCGTGTCGGCGCGCCGCCGGCAGATTCGCCGAGGCGAATGCCACTGCCGTCGCAGCCAGTGGCGCCGAGCCGCATCGCCGGCAGGTACTTGGGTGCGTACTGCGCCACCATCGAGCGATTGAACACGAAGCCACCGGTGCACAGTGCGACGCCACGGCTTGCGCGCACATGCAGACGTTTGGCGTGCTGCAGTTCGATCTGCAGCGCGCGTGCACGCAGGCGGTCGGCCCAGGCGCCGGCAAAGTTGTGGACCTTTTCGGCACGACGCATCAGCTTCTGATGCAGCTGCTGCTCTGCCGAGCCGGGGGTCAGCTGTCCAACCTCGGCGCCAATCACCGCACCGCTGTTCTCGTCAACGATCAGCCGACGCACGCTGGTCTGCTGCAGCACCGGAAACTTCAGACGTTCGGCATAGGCGCGCAGCGCCTGATACAGCACGCGCCCGGCGTCGATGCCGGCGGCGACGGTGCGATGCCCGCGTGGCGCTGGCTTGGCCTGTTCCGCGAATGCTGGAACGCCTTCGTTGCCCGAGTAATACAGATAGACGCCGTCCTTGGGATACGAGGTCTTCGGCGGATGCGCGTATGACTGGAACTTCGCGCCGCGCGCTTCGAGCCAGTCCAGCAGCTCCAGACTGCCGTCGCAGAAGCGGCGCAGTTCGTCATCGCTGACGGCGTCGCCGGTTTCCTGCTTCAGGTAGCGGAACATCTCGTCCGGTGTGTCCTCGTAACCGGCTTCGCGCTGATAGCGCGTGCCGCCGCCGAGATAGACCACGCCGCCGCTCTTGATTGTCGCACCGCCGCCTTCGAAGCGCTCGGTGACGAGGACGTCGGTGCCGGATTCATGCGCACTGATCGCGGCGGCGACGCCGGCCGCGCCGTAGCCCGCGACCAGCAGTTCGCACTGCAGATGCCATTGGATGGCGCCGGGTCCGGCGACGCGCAAGGGCGCATCGACCGGCAGCGTGCCGTCGCCGG
>JBFFJL010000537.1:0-2603 GCA_041555955.1 Nevskiaceae bacterium | reverse complement strand
TCTGGCATTGGGCGGTGTACTGCCGTGATGCGACGGGCGCGGTGGTCCTGGATTCCAACGCCTGCCTGAAGACTGCGGTACGGACCGACTTCTGGCGCATCCGGCCCAAGTGGTTCATTGAAGTCGGGCGGCCGGGCGCAGTCCCGGCGCGGTCGCGGCGAGAGCGCCCGGCATGACACCGACCCAGCACATCAAAGCGGCGGCGACGTACTTCGCGCTGGTGTTCGGTGCCGGTTTCATGCTGGGCACGCTCCGCGTGCTGCTGCTGGTGCCGCGGCTCGGTGAGCGCACCGCTGAGCTCCTGGAGTTGCCGCTGATGATCCTGGTGTCGGCATTCGCGGCGACGTTCATCGTCCACCGCTTTGCGCTGCCACGACATTGGGTGGATCGCGCCATCGTCGGCGTGATCGCGCTGGTGCTGCTGCTCGGTGCCGAGCTGGTTCTGGCAGTCCTGATTCAGGACCGCTCACTGGCCGAGTACATCGCGGCGCGGGACCCGGTGTCCGGCCTGGCGTATCTACTGGCCCTGCTCTTTTACGCCGCGATGCCCTGCACCCTGTTGTACAGCAAGCGCGCCGCACGACGGCGGTAGGCGTGCGGTCGCCGGCCTGTTCCTACCCGCTAAACTGCTTGCCCCGCGCCACGTCTGTGGTGCCGCTGCTCAGCCCGGCGATGCACGCTGATGAAGATCGAAAAAACCATCCTGAGCGGTACACGCATACGGCTTGAACCGTTGGCCGCAGTTCATCTGCCGGGCCTGGCGCTCGCCATCGAAGACGGCGCGCTGTGGACCCTGCCGGTGACGCTGGTGCCACACCCCGACGAACTGGACGAATTTCTCGCCGCCGCAGCGGCGCAGTTCGTCGCAGGAAGGGAGCTGACCTTTGCCACGATCGAGCAGGCTTCCGGCCGCGTGGTCGGCAGCACGCGGTTTCGCTGTATCGAGTCGGCGCACCGTCGCGTGGAGATCGGCTTCACCTTCATCGCCCAGTCCTTTCAGCGCACGCCGGTCAATACCGAAGCCAAATTCCTGATGTTGCGGCACGCTTTTGAGGTCTGGGGCGTGAATCGCGTGGAGCTTCTGACCGATGTGCTGAATCATCGTTCGAGAACGGCGATCGCACGGCTGGGTGCGCAGGAGGAGGGTGTGCTGCGACAGCACATGGTCATGCGCGAAGGTCGTATCCGCGACTCCGTGCTGTTCAGCATCGTTGCGTCCGAATGGCCTGCAGTGAACGCGGCGCTGCGCAACAAGCTGGCGGCCCCTCGCGATGCGCATTGAATCGGGTGGACTGCATCATCCGGCGGTGGTCGCGCTGCTGCAGTCGCATCTGCAGGCGGCGGCGCTGCACTCGCCGGTGGAAAGCATTCATGCCCTGGACATCGACGCGCTGCGCTCGCCCGACATCACCTTCTGGAGCGCCTGGGAAAACGACGCGCTGATGGGCTGCGGCGCACTCAAGGCGCTGGCATCCGGATGTGGCGAGATCAAATCCATGCGTACCGCCAGCGCGCACCTGCGCAAGGGTGTCGCCGCAGAACTGATGACGCACATCATCGCCGAGGCGCGGCGACGCGCCTACGACCGGCTCTATCTGGAGACCGGCTCAGCGGATGCCTATATCCCTGCCCGCGCCCTGTATGCGCGTTTCGGCTTTGTGCCCTGTGGACCGTTCGCCGACTATGTCGAAGACCCTTACAGTGTTTTCATGACCCGGACCGTATGAATCGACGGACGAGAACGGCAAACAGGAGTGAATCATGGAACGTGTCGTTGGCATCGGTGGCGTCTTCATCAAGTCCAGCAACCCGGATGCACTGCGCGCGTGGTATCGCGATCATCTGGGCATGGACATTCAGGCGTGGGGCGGCATGTCGTTTCCGTGGAATACGCCGGACGGAGCGACCATCTGGAGCGTGTTCGACGCCGGATCGACCTACTTTGCGCCGAGCACCGCGCCCTTCATGGTGAACTACCGCGTCAAGGATCTGCATGCGGTCCTGGCCGCGCTACGTGCCGAGGGCTGCGAGGTCGATGAGAAAACCGACAGCTCGGACTTCGGAAAATTCGGCTGGGTCATGGACCCCGACGGCAACCGGATCGAGTTATGGGAGCCGCCTTCAGATTCGTCTTCCGCCTGAGGCGTGCATTGCAGGCGGCTCATCGAATCCATTGCCGTGCGCGTCCGAATCGTCTCCGGCAGCTGTTCTGCGTGCTGTGGGCGATGCGACAAACCCCCGCGGATGAAGACCTGCGCCGAACATGGCAGCATGTTGGCCCGTCCACGAATCCGGAGTCTTTCGTGCACAAGGCATTTCCAGGGGTTCTCGCACTCGTCTGCGGACTCGCCGCAGCGGCGTGTAACAGCAACAACACCACGCCATCGGCACAGGATGTCGCCAAGGTGTTCAAGGGCGATGGCTCGCGTCAATGTGAAAGCGAGGGCACGTCGGTCGAGGCGATGGCACAGGAACTGACCGCAGCAGGGATCGACGTACTCTGCGGGCAAAAGGGCGATGACGGCCTCGCGCATCCAACCGTCTGCGGTGGAGAAACCGGCGCCATCAACGTCTACACCATTCACTCAACCTCACGGCCGGAT
>JBFFJL010000536.1:0-2614 GCA_041555955.1 Nevskiaceae bacterium | reverse complement strand
TGACGATCGAGGAGCCGGTATATGGGTGCCGTGCGAACCCATGCAAGAGGGGATGCAAAAAGAAAAAAGTCCCCGGTCGTTAGACCGGGGACTCAAGCGACGGCTATTGATACTACTTCTCGACTAGGAACAACTCAACGCGGCGATTCAGCGACCGGCCTTCAGCCGTGGCGTTGTCCGCTGCGGGACGGCTTTCGCCGTAACTGGTAACGATGATCTCTTCGGCCGGAACGCCCTTGCTGATCAAGTATTGCTTGACCGCAGCGCCGCGACGCTCGCCGAGACCGACGTTGTATTCATCCGTACCCACATAATCGGTATGCCCATCAAGCTTCAGCACAATCGCTGCGCCCTTCTTGGCCATGGCGACTTCAGCCGCCTTGTCCAGCTTGGCGCGTTCGCCACCCTTGATCTCGGAACGATCGAAGTCGAAGTAAACGATACCCAGCGTATCGACCACTTCGGCGGGCGCACCAACTTCAGGCGGGAACTCACAGCCATCCGCATCAACCTTGGCACCCTTAGGAGTATCCGGGCACTTGTCGCGGGAATCCGGCACGCCGTCACCGTCGCTGTCCTTTTCCGACTCGACTGCAGCAACCGGCTTCGGCGTCAGCATGTACAGCAGGCCCAAGCGATAGACCGGCTCTTCGAGATCCGCAACGTCGGCATTGATGCGGCGATAACGCGCATCGGCACGGATGCCCCAACGATCCCAGAGATAGAAAGTACCTGCGCCAAACGAGGCCAGCGCGTCCGACTCACGGTCGCCACCTTCCGGCTTGTTGTTGGCAACGCCAACACCAACGGTCAGATAAGGGATCCAGCCATTGCCGATCGGGTAGGTCAACAGACCCGCGGCCTCAGCCGTGTACTCAGTCCACTTGATCCCGCTCGCGCCGTCTGCGCCGAAGTTGCTGCCCGACAGCGTGCCTTCAATTGCGAAGTTACGCAGCAGCGGCATGCCGACGCCGAAGAAACCACCGATTCCGTCATCCGACTGACGCTGATCATCCGCGCCTGTGTACTGCGCACCGAGATCCAGGTACGGCCGCAGCTCTTCAGAATATGCGCCTGCGCTGGTGCTGGCCACGAGAAGCGCGGCGATGCAACCCCACTGCTTAATACCCATTTTTTTCCCCATTATTCCGAACGGCCTAAGAGCTTGCGCTTGCTGATTTTCGACAGTGTACGATGGCGACGAAATTCTTGGCAACCAGCGCATGAGCAAGAGCCTCGATTCCGGCACCTTGGATTTCGTTTCAACGATTTCCGGTCTCGCCCATCCGACCGTGTAGTGCCAACCGCAGGGCCCTATCGAAGAATCCAGCGCGCTGCATTATCATATCCGGCAATCCGTATGAACAGATTGTGACAGGCATGACCCCCTCCAGGCGGCAGCTGCCGGTACACGGTCCGCTTTGACACAACCCATCCATTTTCCGAATTGTTCCCCGAGGTCCACGCCGTGAGCCAATACCTGTTTACCTCTGAATCCGTGTCCGAAGGCCATCCGGACAAGGTTGCCGACCAGATTTCGGATGCCGTCCTCGATGCGATTCTGATGCAGGACAGCCGTGCACGCGTGGCCTGCGAGACGATGGTGAAAACCGGCGTCGCCATCGTCGCCGGCGAAATCACGACCAGCGCTTGGGTTGACCTCGAAACCCTCGTTCGCAAGGTGATTTGCGATATCGGCTACACCTCCTCCGATGTCGGCTTCGACGGCGCGACCTGCGGCGTGCTCAACCTGATCGGCAAACAGTCGCCGGATATCGCGATGGGCGTCGACCGCAAGAAGCCTGAAGAGCAGGGCGCTGGAGACCAGGGCCTGATGTTCGGTTACGCCTGCAACGAAACGCGCGAGCTGATGCCCGCGCCAATCTATTACTCGCACCGCCTGGTCGAGCAGCAGGCGAAAGTGCGCAAGGGCAAGAAACCCAAGTTGCCGTGGCTGCGCCCGGACGCCAAGAGTCAGGTGACGCTGCGTTACGAGAATGACGTTGCCGTCGCGATTGACGCGGTCGTCCTGTCGACCCAGCACGACCCAGAGATCAAGCTCAAGGCACTGCGCGAAGCAGTCATGGAAGAGATCATCAAACCGGTGCTACCGGCGAAGCTGATCACCAAGGCCACCAAGTTCCACATCAATCCGACCGGCAACTTCGTGATCGGCGGTCCGGTCGGTGACTGCGGCCTGACCGGCCGCAAGATCATTGTCGACACCTACGGCGGCTGGGCTCGTCACGGTGGCGGCGCGTTTTCCGGCAAGGACCCGTCGAAGGTCGATCGTTCGGCGGCCTATGCGGCACGTTACGTGGCCAAGAACATCGTCGCCGCCGGCCTTGCAGCGAAGTGCGAAGTCCAGGTGAGCTACGCCATCGGCGTCGCCGAACCAACTTCGATCATGGTGACCACCTTTGGCACCGGCACGATCAGCGATGCCTCTCTGGAAAAGCTCGTGCGCAAACATTTCGATCTGCGTCCCTACGGCATCGTCAAGATGCTGGATCTGGTGCATCCGATGTACCAGGCCACGGCGGCCTATGGGCATTTCGGGCGCAAACCGTATGAAATCAAGCTGGCCAACGGCGAGACTTTTACAGCGTTCTCG
>JBFFJL010000535.1:0-2616 GCA_041555955.1 Nevskiaceae bacterium | reverse complement strand
GGGTTCGAATCCCTCTCTCTCCGCCAATTCAAACAAGAAGCCCCCGCGCGGGGCTTTTTGTTTGAATTGTGATTGAGGATTTGAACCCTCAATACGAACCGAAATGGGTTTGGGCTATCGGCGTTGGCGGATCGATCGATACGCGGAAGCTCGCGCCGGTGCATTGGGGTTCACCAGTCTTCTCTCAATCCGAACGCCCCCGCCGGCAGTACATGCGAGGCCCGCTGGTAGAGACAATGCTGACAGCAAGTTTCATGATCCTTCCCGACGTCGAAACACGAGCCGAAGCTGCTTCTCGGTCTCGATAACCGCAAAGAACATTGCACCGACGGCGAAAATCAGCAGTCCGTCGAACAGCGGTACCGATTGTGTGCCGAATACCTGCTGAAGTGGCGGTAGATAGGTAACTGCAAATTGAGCCAAGGTTACGGCAATGACGCACGCCCAGACGACGCGCGTGCCCTGCACCGCCTTCCAGGTGAGCGAAGTGCCGTAGATGTTCCGAATGAAGAACAGGTGGAAGATCTCCAGCACGACAAGGGTGTTCAGCGCAATTGTGCGCGCGAGCTCAGGCGAGTGCCCCTTGTCGACTGCATAGGCATACATGCCAAAGACTGCAGCGATGAACAGCGACGAGACGAGGATGATGTGCCAGATCAGTTCGCCGCTCAGCAGCGACTCAGCCCGCGGGCGCGGCGGGCGCTTCATGGTGTTCTCTTCCGTGGGCTCAAACGCCAGCGCAAGGCCCAGCGTGATTGCAGTTACGAGATTGACCCACAATATCTGGACCGCGGTAATCGGCAGCGCCATCCCGAGAAACAGCGCGATGACTATGGTCATCGACTCGCCTGCGTTTGTCGGGAGCGTCCAGCTGATGACTTTCTTGATGTTGTCGTAAACCGTGCGTCCTTCGCGCACTGCCGCAGCAATCGATGCGAAATTGTCATCAGCCAGAACCAGTTCCGAGGCCTCCTTTGCTGCCTCGCTGCCTTTCTGTCCCATGGCGATGCCGGCGTCAGCTCGCTTGAGCGCCGGCGCGTCGTTGACGCCGTCCCCGGTCATGGCGACCGTCAGCCCGTGCGATTGAAGCGCAGTCACGAGGCGCAGCTTGTGTTCAGGGCTTGTCCTTGCGAACACATCGGTTTCGACGACGACAGCTGCCAGTTCGGCGTCGTCCATTCGCTCGATTTTTGCGCCCGTCAGAACGTTTTCCGGGTTCTGAAGGCCGATCTGGTGCGCGATGGCCGCGGCGGTGCCGGCATGGTCGCCGGTGATCATCTTTACGCGGATGCCCGCTTCATGGCACTCCAAGACAGCAGCGATTGCTTCTGGCCGGGGAGGATCGATGAGGCCTACCAGTCCGAGGAGCACTAGATTTTCGTCGAGATCGGATGTATTCAGAACAGCCTGATCCTGCGAAACGGATCGCGTGGCCAAGGCCAGCACGCGCTGGCCCTGCGCGGCGATCTCGTCGGTTCGTCTGTGCCAATAGGCCGGATCCAGGGGTTCGACCCTGTCATCGGCAGTCCGCTGGGCTGAGCACATGGCGATGAGACGTTCTGGTGCGCCCTTCACATGTATGGCCGCATGTCCCTGATGATCGTGGTGAAGCACGCCCATGTAGCGATGCTTTGCATCGAACGGAATCAGGTCGGACCGCCGCCAGTCCGCGAACGGGTTGGGCCCCTGGCGCATGATCTTGCCAGCGAGTGCTTTCAGAGCACCCTCCATCGGATCTCCTTCGACCCTCCAGCCGGTGTCGTGGCTTCGTAGCGTGGCATCGTTGCAGAGGGCGGCTGCCCGAGCGAATTCGACCAGCAGGGTATGCACTGCTGGATCAATATCCGCGTCGGCGAGACGGATGCAGCCTTCGGGGGCATAGCCGTCCCCTGCCACAGAGTAAGTGTGACTGGCGCTGGCAAGCGTCGCCACCATCATCTCGTTGCGTGTGAGCGTGCCTGTCTTGTCGCTGCAGATAACTGACACCGACCCGAGCGTCTCGATCGCGGGCAGCCGTCGGACGATCGCGTTGCGGTGCGCCATTGCCTGCACGCCAACGGCCAGTGTGATGGTGAGCACCGCCGGCAGCCCTTCCGGGATCGCCGCAACGGAAAGGCCGACAACGGTCATGAACAGTTCGGCGAAGGGCAGATGACCGACGAAATAGCCATAGACGAGGAGCACCGCCGCGATAAGAAGGATCAGGATCGTCAGCCAGCGCGCGAAAGCGTCCATCTGGCGAACCAGCGGTGTGGTCAAGGTCTCGACACTGGATAACATTCCGCTGATGCGGCCGATTTCGGTCGCCGCGCCTGTTGCGACGACGACCCCGTGGCCGGCGCCCGCGGCAACGAGTGTGCCGCTGAAGGCCATGCACGACCGGTCGCCGATCGGCGCATCGGTAGCGACAGGATTCGTCGACTTGTCGACGGGGACGGATTCACCGGTAAGGATCGCTTCCTCGACTCGCAGGCCTATGGCCTTGATCAGCCGCAGGTCGGCGGGAATCCGATCACCGGCCTCCAGTAGCACGATATCGCCAGGAACTAACGACGCGCTGTCAACACTGCGGCGTTCGCCATCGCGCAAGACTGAGGATTTCGGGGCGAGCATCTG
>JBFFJL010000534.1:0-2623 GCA_041555955.1 Nevskiaceae bacterium | reverse complement strand
GGAACAGAAATGTGGCCATCTGATACGAAGCCTCGACCATATTGCCGCTCTCTCGGGCTGCCTGCGCTAGCAGGCTGTAGGTCTTGAACTGGGTGCCGAGGACTGGGTCGCGTGAGATCAGCACCTGACGCGCCTCGTCTGGTCGCCCGGCGACCATCAGGGCATCAGCGTAGGCAAGGATTGCCGGTGCATAGGCGGGGTATGCCTGCAGCGTGCGCTCCAGAGAGGCAACGCCGTCGGCGACTTTTCCGGTCTGCAGTTTCAGCGTGCCGTTGAGCAGCTGCACGTTCACCTGCCGAGGTTGCCCCTCACTTAGCGGCGCCAGGGTTGCCAGCGCCTGCGCGCTCTGACCGAACTGTTCCTGTGCCAGCGCCAGACCGTAACGATTGCCTGGTGTGTCCTGTCCCGCACTGAGCTGCGCACTGAAATAATCGATTGCCTGACTTGGGTGATCGACGGTCAGCACGCGCGCACGTGCTTTCATCAATTCGAAATCGATTGACGGCAATGG
Organism: Nevskiaceae bacterium; assembly: GCA_041555955.1. Taxonomy (GTDB): domain Bacteria; phylum Pseudomonadota; class Gammaproteobacteria; order Nevskiales; family Nevskiaceae; genus Solimonas. The sequence continues at coordinate 2,112 of JBFFJL010000534.1, read as the reverse complement.
GCTGGCCTTGGGAAGCTCCGACGCGCGTTCGCGCGCTTCGGCGACACGGTTGGTGTTCAGTGGATGGGTGCGCAAAATCTCCGGAACGCCAGTGCCATAGAGCCGAGACTGTTGTTCGAGCTTCTGGAAAAAACTGCCCATGGCATTGGGATCGAAGCCGGCACCGGCCATGGTCTGGATCCCGACGCGATCCGCTTCCTGTTCATGCGCGCGGGTGTAACTGACCTGACGCTGATAGTTCATCGCCTGACCGATCGACAGTGCTCCGATGACGACATCCGGGTCGGCAGAGCCAGCAATGATGGCGGCAATCACCGCGAGCCAGGTGGCGATACTCGCCACTTCAGTGTCTTCACCGGAGCGCGCGATATGGCGTTGGGTGACGTGGGCCAGTTCGTGCCCCATCACACCCGCGACCTCGCTTTCATTGTCTGAGGCGAGCAACAGGCCGGCGTTGAAACCGACATAACCGCCGGGCAGGGCGAAAGCATTGACCCTGGGGTCGGCGACGACGAAAAACGTCAGATCAGGCGCCTGTGTCTTGCTGTGTGAGGCCAGCTTCCAGCCCAACGCGCTGATGTAAGTTGTGATTTCCGGGTCTTCGAGGATGTAGCCCACCCGATACAGCTCGGACATCACGCGGGCGCCGAGTTGCTTTTCCTGCATCGGGGTCAGGGTGTTGTCGGCAGGCTCGCCAATTTGCGGCAAGTCGAGTGCCGACGGCGGGACTGCTGTTGCCACCGCAGTGGCGCAGCAGAGTGCAGCAGTCAGCAGGGTCGAAAAAATGCGCATGGGGCAGAGCGATCGTGAGCGTCGGAATTTTACCGGCAACGCCGGTATAGAGCATGAAACCCGGTGAAAGGTTCGCAAATGATTCCGTGCCAGTCGCCACTCACGCGGGCGTCCAGCGGCCCAAGGATTGCCCCTGACGCACCGGCAGGCCGGGCCGCAGACTGGTGTCCCACTGCACCCGCTGCCGCGGCGCGAGCAGAATCACGGTCGATCCCATATTGAAGCGCCCCATTTCGGCGCCTCGCGGCAAGCTCACGGGCGTCATCGGCTCGTAGGCAGTCGGTTCGGCGCGCAGATGCGGCGGCGACACCATGCCGGCCCAAACGGTTTCCAGCGATCCGACGAACAGCGCGCCCACCAGGATCAAGCCGACAGGACCGGCGTCGGTGTCGAAGATTGCGTTGAGGCGTTCGTTGCGTGCGAACAGATTCGGCAGTGCGCGCGCGGTCGCTGCGTTGACGCTGAACAGCCGACCCGGGACATAGGTCCAACGCTGCAGCTGACCATCGATGGGCATATGGATGCGGTGATAGTTGTATGGCGCCAGATAGATCGTGCAGAACTCTCCGTCGGCAAATGCCGCAGCGCGTTCGGCATCTCCGGCAAGCAGGTCCAGCAGCGAATAGCTGTGTCCTTTGGCCTGGATCAGGCGCCCTTCGCGGATCTGACCAAACTGGCTGACGGTGCCGTCAACCGGACTCAGAAACGCCTGCGGATCATCGGCGAGCGGTCGGGCACCGGGCTTCAGGGCCCGGGTAAAGAAGTCGTTGAAACTGGCGTAGTCTTCGACGCGGCTGCGTTCGGCTTCGCTAAGATCAATCGTGAATCCGCGCATGAACAGCCGGATCAGCGCGTTCTTGATTCCCGGGTTATGGATCTGCGCAATGCGATGAACCATCGACGAGAGCCAGCGCGTCGGCAGTACACGCTGCAGCGCTGCAAACAGCTGATCACCCAGGCCCGCGCGCTCACCCGAATCAATGGGATTCATCGCGGGCCTCACGTAGGGCGGACTTCAAAACTCGCGGTGACCTGTTGGTCGCCGCAGTAGATCGTCAGCTCGCTGTGATCGCCGCTGCGCAGATCGCGCTGTGCGCGGAACAGCATGATGTGGTAGCTGCCCGGCTTCAGTTCGGCTGTGCCACCGGCAGCAAGCTCGATCCGCTGTTCGCGAAGCATGCGCATGACCCCATCTTCGGAAACGCTGCGGTGCAGTTCGGCGGCACCGAAGTCGACGCCGGAAACACGGTCGCAGACCAGATCCTGCTTGCCGTTGTTGTGCAGCGTGACGTACCCGGCATGCGCGCTGGCGCCGGGCGG
>JBFFJL010000533.1:0-2627 GCA_041555955.1 Nevskiaceae bacterium | reverse complement strand
CGCTAACCATCCTCGGCTGGGTTCCGGGCGCTGACGGCATCCAGGCTGGCGCACGTTTTCCGGACAAGAACGGCAAGCTGATCGAGACCTTCCGGCTGTCCGAGGTCGAGGATTACGGCTACCAGGGTTGTGGCAAGGAAGACCCGAGTCACAGCTATTCCAGCGGCCGGGTGCATCTCAACAACGGCAAGATGGATGGCTTCCTCGGCAGCGTCGGTGACGCCAGCGTCGATACCGATCATTTCCCGGTCGGCTACTACACCGCCGAGGACCTGCCGTTTTTCGCCGGCTGCGCCGACCACTGGACGATCTGCGACCGCTACTTCCACGGCGTGCTGGCGTCGACCTACCCTAACCGCTTCTACATGCACGCGGGGCAGACCGATCGCCTGAACAACAGCATGGACATCTCCAGCCTGCCGACCATCTGGGATCGGCTGGCCGACGCCGGACTATCCGGTCGCTACTACTACAACGACCTGCCGTTTGCTGCGCTGTGGGGCACCAGGTACCTGACGCGCAGCCTGCCGTACGCAACCTTCCTGGCCGAGGCTGCGCTCGGCACCCTGCCCAATGTCTCGTTCGTCGATCCGCGCTTCATCGGCGAGGCGCCCAACGGCATCACCAACGACGACCATCCGCAGGCCGACGTGCGCAACGGTCAGGCGTTCCTGAATGCCGTCTACGATGCCGTCCGCAACGGACCCTTGTGGCAGCGCACCTTGATGGTCGTGGTCTATGACGAATGGGGCGGCTTCTTCGACCACGTGGTGCCGCCGGTCGCACCCGTTACCGAAATCGAAAAAGCCCTGCCCAACGACGGCCGCCTCGGCTTTCGCGTGCCCTGCGTACTGATCGGACCGCGCGCGCCCAGGCAGGTCAGCTCACAGCAGTTCGACGTCAATTCCGTCTTGAAGATGATCTGCTGGCGCTTCGGTCTGCCGTTGCTGGCGCCCGAACGCAGCGAGTGGTCATTGAACATGGCTTACGCACTGGACTTCGACAACGCACCGCGCACCGACGCACCCGCATTCGACGTTCCGCGGGGGCCCTTCGGCATGGAGTGCACGACCAGTCTGCCCTTTCCCGTCCCGAACTTTCCCGGCTCACTGGGCAAGCTGTCGCCAGCGCAGGTCAAGCAGATCCAGCACAATCTCGAATGGGTCCAGCTCGGCCAGGTCGCCCGCGCGTACGGGTTCCCGACCAATCCGTAATTCAGCCGTCGCTCGCCGCGATCTCGCTGACCATTCGCTGGGATGTCAGGGTCGCGGCGCGCAGCAGGTTCTGCAGCAGCGTGATCTTCAGATGACTGAAGGATTCCTGCATCTGCTCGAAGGCGGCCAGCGTAAGCGAGTAGCAGAAGACCGCACGATCTGCGATCACGTCCGCCGATCGCACACCGCCGAAGACGAACGCAGCTTCGCCGAAGGCGACACCCGGCAGGACGGTCGCCAGACGCCGGCGACGGCCGACCGGTTGCTCGACGTAGATACTCACCTCGCCTGAAATCAGCAGAAACAAACGATCCGCTGCCGCGCCGCGCTGGATGATGGTTTCCCCCGTGGTGTAGCGCTCCTCCTGCATCAAACCCTGCAACTGCTCGACCTCGATCCGGCTCATGCCGTCGCACAGCTGATGCTGGGACAGAAACTCAAGATCCAGTGTTTCCTTGCGACCGGTGTGCTGATGGATCAACTGTGCCTCACACCACTCCAGAGCCTCGTCGAGGCTGGCCTTGAGGCTGTTGCGCAACCAGATGTGCTCGGTCGAGGCCTCTTCGACTCTGCGTCGGAAGCGCGCGTGCCGTTGCACCTCGCTGAAGATCAGCAGCGCACCGTTGCCATGCAGCCACTGCGCGCACTCCAGCAGCTGCTGTTCGGCCGCCGGGTCGATGTGCGTGACCTTGCGCAGATCGAGTACGACCGAATCGACTTCGCCGATGAGTGCTTCGAGATCGCGCATCACCGGCTCGACCGTCGAGAACATCAGCTCACCCTGCAGCACGAGGATGCGCACACCGCCGCCGTGGCGGTCGAGCAACAGACCCTCCGACCGCGTGCGGCGCTTGAACGAGCGCCGGGTCGCCAGACTGTGTCGTGCCTGGATCACCGACCGTCCCGTACGCGGCGGCTGCAGGAAGTGCAAGCCCATATCCCGCGACAGCTGGGTGCAGACCTTCACGCCCCGCACGCTGTTGCCGCGCAGGTCCAGCCGCGGTGAAAACACACCGATGCCGAGCTGCCCCGGCAGCACGGCCATGACCCCACCCGCAACGCCGCTCTTGGCCGGCAGTCCGACGCGGTAAACCCACTCGCCCGCGTAGTCGTACATGCCGCAGGTCGTCATGACGCTGAGCACATCGCCGACGTACTCGGGACGCAGCGCCCGCTCCTGCGTCAGCGGGTTGACGCCGCCGTTGGCCAGGGTCGCGGCCATCATCGCCAGTTGCCGGCAGTTCACCAGCACCGAACATTGCTGGAAGTAGAGGTCCAGCACCGGATCCGGCGTGTCGGTGAGAATGTCGAAGTTGCGCAGCATGTGGCCGATCGCGCGGTTGCGATGGCCGGTTTCCTTTTCAGACTGGTACGTCACGGTGTCGATCGTCAGCGGCTCGCCAGCGTATGCGG
>JBFFJL010000532.1:0-2629 GCA_041555955.1 Nevskiaceae bacterium | reverse complement strand
GCGCCCGGCACATCCTGCTGGCCGCGGCGCCCGGCGACGACAGCGCGCGCGAGCACGCCGGCCAACTGGGCAAGGAGTTGATCGCCGAACTGCGCGAGCATCCGGAGCGCTTCACCGAGTTCGCCATGCGCCACTCGGCCTGTCCGTCCCGCGACGACGGCGGCGAGCTGGGCTGGATCGAGCGCGGCCAGACCACGCCGGAGTTCGAGCGCCAGTTGCACGTGCTCAAACCTGGCCTGGCAGGCCTCACGATTGAGTCGCGCTACGGCCACCACGTGGTCTGGGTTGACGAGACCGTCCGCGGCGCGGCGCTGAGTTTCGACGAGGCCGCCGACCGGATCGCCGCATATCTGGAAACGCAGGTCAAGCAGAACGCCCTGCACCAGTACCTGCAAATCCTGCGCGAGCGTTATCCGGTCATTGGCCTGGACGAGCTGGAGGCAACGGCCTGACTCGGCGCCTCGACGCGACTCGAATCTCACTCAGCCAGGAAATCAGCATGCAAGTCCACGCCAGCGTCGGCTCCGGCCAGCAGCAGGTGGCCCTATGGGGCAGCACCTTCGCCTTCACCATCTGCTTCGCCGTGTGGACGATTTTTTCGATCATCGGCGTGCAAATCAAACAGGAACTGGGCCTGAACGACACCCAGTTCGGTCTGCTGGTGGCGACGCCGATCCTGACCGGCTCGTTGAGCCGGCTGGCACTGGGCATCTGGACCGACCAGATCGGCGGCCGCATCGTGTTCACCGCGGTGATGCTGTGCGCCTCTGCGGCGACCTGGTTCCTGACGACCATGTCCAGCTACGAGGGGTACCTGTTCGCGGCCCTGTTGGTCGGCATCGCCGGCGGCTCCTTCGCGGTCGGCATTGCCTACGTCTCCAAGTGGTTTCCCAAGGAGAAACAGGGCACGGCACTGGGCATCTTCGGCGCCGGCAATGTCGGCGCGGCGGTGACCAAACTCGGCGCGCCCCTGGTCCTGGTCGCCTGGGGCTGGCACGCCGTGGCGCAGATCTGGGCGACGGTGCTGGCCGCGACCGCCATCGCGTTCTTCCTGGTGACCCGGGACGACCCGCAACACACTGCGCGCCGCCGCGCCGGGATCTGGCCCGAGCCATTCCTCAAGCAGCTCGAACCTTTGAAGAACCTGCAGGTCTGGCGTTTTGGTCTGTACTATTTTTTTGTGTTCGGCGCTTTTGTCGCGCTGGCGTTGTGGCTGCCGCGCTATCTCATCGGCGCCTACGGGCTGGACATCAGAACCGCCGGCCTGATCGCGGCCTGCTATTCGATCCCGGCCAGCTTGTTCCGCATCGTCGGCGGCTGGCTGTCGGACCGCTACGGTGCGCGCAGGGTCATGTACTGGACCTTTGGCGTCGCGGCGGGCTGCACCTTTCTATTGTCGTACCCGTCCACCAGCTATGTCGTCAGCGGGGTGAAGGGGCCGATCGAATTCACCCTGGCGATGGGCGTCGTGCCATTCACCGTGCTGGTGTTCGTGCTCGGCTTCTTCATGTCGCTGGGCAAGGCCGCGGTGTACAAGCACATCCCAGTCTATTACCCGGACAACGTCGGCGCGGTCGGCGGCGTGGTCGGCCTGATCGGCGGCCTCGGCGGCTTCTTCCTGCCAATCGCCTTCGGTGCCCTGAACGACCTGATTGGGGTCTGGACCAGTTGCTTCATGCTGCTGTTCGTGCTCGTTTCGATTGCACTGGTGTGGATGCACTTCGCGATCCGGCGCATGGATCTGGCCCGGCACCCGGAAGTCGGCCGCGACACCGACCTGCCGGAAATCATGGCCGCCGTACAGGCGGGCAAGTGACCGCCCGGCCGATGCCTACCGCCCAGGCTCCGGGCCGGGCCGGGCTGCGGCGGGCCAGGCCGAGCGGATGCGTTGCCGCGCGCCGAGCAGGAATCCCAGGAAGGTGACGGCCCAGGCCGCCAGGGCCAAGGCCATGAACAGCCGCGGAAGAAAATGGAGGAAGGGCAAGGACAGGGCCTCGATCATGTGATGCGTGCAGGCCGAGTACATGCCCAGCGGGAATACCGCGCCCCAGTACAAGGGATCGTAGCGCAGCGGAAAGCGCATGACCGCGTGACGCCAGATCGCCAATATCAGGAGCATTGGAATCCACCAGCTCCCGGTGGCCCAGTAGAACACCGTGAAGCCCTTGATGAAGGGCAGCAGCGACAACAGGAATGGGGCGTCCGGGGCGTTGAGAATGAGCTGCGAGCCGGCCAGCGTGGAAATGGCCATCGCCCCCATGTTGATCCAGTACGGTGGCGACAGGTCGGCAGGGGAGAACCGGAAGAACGTGTAGCGATAGAAAATCAGCGACATCATCCAGATGTACAACATCCCGCCCCAGAGCCACATCGACAGCGCGAGGAAGTTCATTTCAAGCTTGTAGGGTTGTCCGATGCGCGCCGCCAGCAAGGTTCCGAGCACGGCCAGCGACTGCGTCGCGACGACCGCCAGCAGCCAGCCCCCGTTGATGCCCTCGTCCAGGGGCGGCTTGCGCGCCTTGATGGTGAAAGCCGTGAAGATCGCGTAAGTCAGCACGACCCAGAGCACGAGCGCGGTGCACCATAGAGCGATGCCCCAGAACAGGCTGCCGGCGATCAGCAGGCATTG
>JBFFJL010000531.1:0-2632 GCA_041555955.1 Nevskiaceae bacterium | reverse complement strand
CGGTGCCGACACCAACGCGGGGTCGGGTGACACAGGGCTTGCTGTCGAGCCTGTATACGACTGGACCCAGGCTGTTCTGGGATTCGCTGACCCTGGTCACCGAGGTCGGTTACGTGCACGTGCTCGATGTCGACCCGGCCTGTGGCCCCACCAGCTGTTCGGAGGATCTGACCTATACGCGCGACGCCTGGGGCTATTCGATCCTGGGCCTGATCGACCGCAAGAACGTGTTCAGCGGCTGGGATCTGCAGATACCGGTGACCTACGCGGCAATCGGCAACGGGCACTCCTCGTTGATTTCCGGACTGGGATCACTGATGGGAGAAGGCGACCAGCGCACCAGCATCGGTTTCAACTTCACCTGGCTGCAGAAGCTGCAGATGGGTGTCAGCTACAACGTTTTTCTGGGCAAGCCGGACTTTACCGATCGACCCTATGCGGACCGCGACTACGTCGCCTTCACCGCCAAATACAGCCTGTAATCGCCGACCCAAAACCCCGGCAATGCCTTGCCTGAAGCGCCCCTAGTCAGTTCGGGTGAGGCTTGCGGCCGCAACTCCCACTACGTTTTCGGATGCGGGATTCCGATAACGATAGAAACGGAGGAGACACACCATGGCGGGCGTGCGGGGGAATGCTGTGAATTGGGGGCGAGCTTTAGGGAGCCGCGCTGCGGTAGGGCTGTCGCTGATCGCGGCAACGCCGATGGTCGCGCAGGCGGGATCGCTCGATCTGCCGTTCGACATCGATGCGGACTACAAATTGACGACGACCTATGCACTGGCAGTGCGTACGCGCGATCAGGCGCAGGCCTTGATCAATGGGCCGGTTGATCCGTTTCAGTCGGAAGTGCTGCCCCCAGGCGGCGGCGATGTGCGCATTATCGGCTTCTCGCATACCGGATTGCCGACCACGATCAACCTCGACGACGGCAATCGCAACTTTGATCGCTGGGCGCCGATCAACAACCGGCTCAGCGCGTTCTGGCAGATCAATCTGCACAAGGAGAACTACGGTTTCCTGGCCAGCGGCTCTGGCTTCTACGACTGGGTGTTCCATCAGACTAACGACAATACTTCGCCGGACACGGTCAACAAGACCACCGGCGACACCAACGAATTCACAGAGGGTGCCAAGTACTACAACGGCGAGCGTTCGCGCATGCTGGAAGCCTACGGCTACGCGGACTTCTATCTGACCGACTCGATCGCAATGAACGTTCGTCTGGGCAAGCATCTGGTGGCCTGGGGCGAAAGTCTGTTCTTCCCCGGCATCGTCACGGCGCAGGGGCCCAATGACGCGACCAAGGCTTTCGTTCCGGGCGCTGAAATCAAGGAGATCCTGCTGCCGGTCAATCAGGTCTCGTTCCAGCTCGCACTGGGCTACAAGCTGTCGCTGCTGGGCTACTACCAGTTCGACTACAAGCCGACCGAGGTGTTTCCGGTCGGTGACTATTTCTCGGTCGCCGACGTCGTCGGGCCCGGCGCCGAGTTCGCCTATGGTTCCGGCAATCCGGCTTACGCCGAGGAATGCCCGGGCTTGCTGAATGTGCCGGGCGTGGCTGATTTCAGTTTCCTGTGCACCTTGGGCAATGGCGTCGGCGGCACGGTGCTGAATGCACCGCGTACGATCAATGTGCCGCGCGAAGCTGACATCCGGCCGGACAAGGACGGTCAGTGGGGTCTCGGGCTCAAGAGCCAGATCACGTCGAGCACCAGCATCGGCGCCTACTACCTGCGCTATCACAACCACAATCCGACGGTGAACCTGAACTTCGGGTTTGCCGAGATTGGCTACATCGGCGACACCCCGGTGACCACCGGCGTGATCAACCAGGCCGTGCCGGTCAGCTACAACATCAAGTACTTCGGCGACATCGAGATGACGGCGATGAGCTACTCGACGACCCTTTTCGGGTTGAATGTTGCGGGCGAGTTCATTTTCCGCGATGGCGTCGATGTCTCCGCGGCAGCGGACATCTCCGGGGTACTGAGCCCCGTGTTCACGCGTGCGGAGACCTATCAGGCCAACATTTCCAGTCTGTACGTGTCGAACCCGAAGCTGTTCTTCTATGACGAGGTGGCGATCGTCACCGAGGCTGCGTACCTGTACGTCGACAAGGTCGATCCGATTGACGAGTTCAACGGGCAGGTTCCGCGTGGTGACGGCACGCAGCTGTTCTATGACCGCAATGCCTGGGCGTATCAGATCCTGATGCTGCCGAAGGGCCGCAACGTGCTGCCGGGCTGGGACATCGGCACGCCGATCGCGTTCGCGCATGCCGTCAACGGCTACGCTTCGACCGCAGGAACCTTCGGTTCGCTGTTTGGCGAAGGCGACAAACGGATCGGGCTGAGCGTCACCGCACAGTACCTGCAGAATATGGAGTTCGCCGTCAGCTACAACTGGTTCCTCGGCAACCCGCGCGCCACCATGCGTGACAGCCCGATTCCGACGAATCCGGTCGCAGATCGCGACTACGTCAGCCTGTCGATCAAATACAACCTGTAAGGCCATTCACGCGCCGCCCGGCGTACTGCAACGATCCGAACACGCATGAGCAACCGTTCCACTCCCGAGTCGTTTGATCCCATGGAGTTCCGCAAGGCGCTCGGGAGTTTTGCCACCGGGG
>JBFFJL010000530.1:0-2636 GCA_041555955.1 Nevskiaceae bacterium | reverse complement strand
GCTTTGGCACCAAGGCTCAGGTACGCCTTGAGCAGCGGCGGCATGCGCGGCTTCTCGGTCGGGCGGCTGTCTGCGGCGGGTAGCGGAATATACGGGCGTACACGCTGCGAGTCCGGCGCCAGATGCTTGCTGCGGATCTGCGCAAGGATCGCGTGTGCCGCAGCACCGCCGTCTTCCAGACCGATGCTGGCGCAGCCGAACAGGTAGTCGTAGCCTTCGTTGATGATGAACGAGGCGATGCCCTGCCACAGCGTGGCGATCACCGCGCCGTTGCGGTATTCCGGATCGACACAGGTGCGACCGATTTCCATCAGGCGTCCGGGCAGCGCGTCGATCATGGCCAGATCGAATTCGCCGGACGAGTAAAAGCCGCCGACCTTCGGCGCTCGCTCATCGGTGAGGATGCGGGTGCAGGCAACCACACGGCCGCTGTCCGGCTCGGTCACGGTCAGGTGGCGGCAGTGCGGATCGTACTGATCGTGGTCGATTTCCAGGGCGCCCCCATCGATCTGCGCGCCGAGTTCGCCAGCGAAAATACGGTAGCGCAGCTGCTGCGTCTGCAGAATCTGCTCGGGCGTTTGAGCCAGGCCGACTTCGAAACGCGGGCGACGCGGCAAATCACCATCCATCTGTGCGGACATGAGAACACTCCAGTTCTGATGTCTGCACTCTATGAATCGACTGTAAACGCGACATGACGGCAGCGTGGCGTTTGTGTGACACGCGCCGGCCTGCCGGGTGAGGCTCAGCGTGCGCGCCAGCCCGGATCGGCCAGCAGGTCGGTCCATACCCGCAGATGGAAGCGCGCCATGCTGTGAGGGTCCGACAGCAGCCGGTTACGTGCGATCTCGTCGATCTCGCGCGGCGCCAGGCGCGCAGATTCGTCCACGGTCCAATTGCGCTGTGTGCGTGCGGCGGTCGACAGGCGCGTGCGATGGTGCTCGGACATGCACAACAAGGCGTTGATCACCGGATCGCCCACGGCGCTGTGAAATGCGGGCGGCGGACCGGCGCGACGCAGGCCGGCGCGCAGCCAGCGCAGCTCGCGGGGCGGAATCGACTCTTCCGGGATCAGGAACAGGCGGGCGTCACGGGTGCCGCGCCCCAGCCTGACCCGCGAGCTCCAGACTGACAGCGGGATGGCCAACACCAGACTGCCGGCTACCGGCAGCAGCCACCACAGGAAATCCGGGTTCAGCCAGTAGATCGCGCCGAGCCAGCACAAGCCCAGGACCGTGCCGCCGCCGTGACGCCGCAGCGCATCGCGCCACAGGGTCTGCGCATCCTCGCGCGGCGGCGACTGCCATTTGACCGAGAATCCGGCCAGTGCGCTCAGGACATAGCGCGTATGAAACAGCATGCGGATCGGCGCAAGTGCGGCCGAGAACAGCATTTCGAGCGCGGTACTGGCGGCGAGCTTGAACACGCCACCGTAACCGCGCCATTGATCCGGTTTCAGTACGATCAGCAGCATCGCCAGCAGCTTGGGCAGCAGCAGCAAGGTCATGGTGCCGCCGAACAGGCGGATGGCCCATTCCGGATGCCAACTGGGCCAGTTCGGGAACAGCTGATTGGGCTCGGTGAAGTACTGCGGTTCACCCACGGCAAACACCGCGATCAGTGCGGTCGACAGCAGCAGGAACAGGAACCACAGCGGCGCCGACAGGTACGCCATCACTCCGGTCATGAAGACTGCACGGTGCGCCGGATGCAGTCCCTGGGCAAAGAACAGCCGGAAATTCTGCAGATTGCCCTGGCACCAGCGCTGGTCGCGCTTGAGTTCATCGAGCAGGGTCGGCGGCATTTCCTCGTAGGAGCCGGGCAGGTCGTAAGCGATCCACACGCCCCAGCCGGCGCGCCGCATCAGCGCCGCCTCGACGAAGTCGTGGCTCATGATCTCGCCGGACAGTGCGCCGCTTCCGGGCAGACGTCCCAGCGCGCAATGCTCCATGAATGGAGCGACGCGGATGATCGCATTGTGACCCCAGTAATGGGATTCGCCCAGCTGCCAGCAATGCAGGCCGGCGGTGAACAGCGGGCCGTACACGCGGGTGGCGAACTGCTGGATCCGCGAGTAGAGGGTCTCGCGGCCGGCCGCTCGGGGTGCGGTCTGGATGATGCCGGCGCCCGGATTGGCCTCCATCAGCTGCACCAGTCGCTGCAGGCAATCGCCGGACATCACACTGTCGGCGTCGAGGATCACCATGTAGCGATAGGCGCTGCCCCAGCGGCGACACCAGTCGGCGATATTGCCCGACTTGCGCTTGATCCGGTGCGTGCGGCGGCGGTAGAAGATACGACCGAAGCCGTCGACGTCGCGGCACAGCTTGAGCCAGGCGTCGATTTCGGCGACGCGGGTGTCGGCGTTGTAGCTGTCGCTGAGAATGAACAGATCGAAGTTGTCGCGCTGGCCCTGGCGGCAGATCGAATCCCAGGTTGCACGGACGCCGGCAAAGACGCGCACGACATCCTCGTTGCAGATCGGCACCAGGATGGCGGTGCGGGCGCTTGCGTCGATCTCGGTGTCGGCAGCGGCACTGGCGGATATCGCGTAACGGTCGCGGCCACGCAGCAGCACAAAAAATCCGAGAACCGCGGTCCAGAATCCGGCGGAAATCCACGCGAACAGCACCGCG
>JBFFJL010000529.1:0-2643 GCA_041555955.1 Nevskiaceae bacterium | reverse complement strand
GGTGGGCAGAAGGGCTGTATGCGGCCGTAGCGCGCGCCGATGACCGCTTGGGTGTGGTGGCGAACAGCGTCTGTGCCTGACGCAAGGCGGTGTCGCTCAGGCTGGACAGGCGGTGCTGGATCAGCTCGCGCGCACGCAGCAGGACCAGTTGGTCGGCGTCGCGGTATTGCGCGCAACGTTCGAGGCGCTGCGCCAACGCGTGAAAGTCGTGATGCAGGCCCAGGGTCTCGCCCAGCGTCTTGAGCGCGTCCACGTCCGCGCCGACTTCGTGCAGACGTGGGGCCAGCAGGCCATGTTGATAGCCGAGATACTTCACCTGCTTGCGCCAGGCGTGCAGCAGTTCGGCCTGCGGGCGTGCGCCAACGCGCTGCAACTGGCGACGACAGCGTGAACGCTGGGTCCGCAAATGGCGCTGCAGCGTGATGTCACCGCTGTCGGTATCCAGTGTGCCGAGATCGATTTCGTCGAGATAGACGCGCGCCGCTTTCATCAGCCGGCGAGAGCGCGATGCCGCAGCGTCCAGGTCGCTGGGCCCGATCCCGCGTGACAACAGGCCGCGTAGCGCGTGGTATTGCGGCTGCGTGAGCTGACGCCCGAGGCGCAGGCGCCGCAAGGTCTGCAGCGCGACATCGGCATCGCGCTGCCCGGACAGACTGCGCCCGGCGTCGCGCAGCAGACGGTTCAGCAGCACGTAGTGCTCGGCGAGTTCGCCGCGCAACAGCCGCAGCCATGCGCGCAGTTTTTTCAGGCTCTTGCGCGCCTGGTGGATGGATTCGGCGGAGGGCTCGCGCAGGCTGGCCAGGGCCAGATCCAATTCGCGTTTGGCGACCTGGTGCAGTGCGGCACCGGGCGCGAGTTGCGGGTCGATGCTGAAGGCCACAGTCGGTGCCGGTTACAGCGCGTAGGTACGCTGCAGGTAGTCGATGATCGCAGCCGACTCGTACATCTCGATACCGGTATTCGGATCGATCAGGTAGGGCACCTGGACCTTTCCGGTGCGCTCCAGCAATGCGCGACGATTGCGGCTGCCGTCCTTGGGGCCCTTGAACAGTCGGTCGCACATCTGCGGCGGACCCATGTCACTCCAGCGCGCCTTGCCGGTGTTGTGCAGCAGGTAAGGCAGCTCCAGTTCGCAGAGTTTTTCGCGTACCAGCCGCGAGTACGGACTGGATTCGAAGCTGTACAGCTGCAGCGGTTGTTCCGGTGCACGCGACGCCTGTGCGCGCATGCCGGCATGCGGGCGGGTTGCGCTCGCGGTGATGCTGCCGAGCAGGCTCAGTGAACGCGGCAAAGGCTGATCCGCGCGCAGCTGACCGTCGTAGGTCCGCGCCAGATATTTCGCGATATCGGCCGACTCGTACAGTCGCGCGCCGGTATTGGGATCGTGCAGGAACGGGAACTGGGTCTTGCCGCCGAGAGTGGCAACCTTGGGGCGGAAGCGCGTGCCGTTCTTCGGGCACGGATAGATCATTACGTCCAGATCCAGCTCGGTCAGCGCCGAGCGCAGCATGCGGCAATACGGGCAGCCTTCGAATTCATACAGCGCGAGCGCTTGCTCCGGCTGACTATGCGCTGGCCGAAAGGCGTCGGTTCCGCGCCACAGCGCCGCGGTGCTGGTCAGCAGGGAGCTGGCGACGTTGAGCGCATGCAGCATGGACGGTCTCCGGTCGGGCGGGTCTCGGGCCGGCCATTATGCACGCACCGACTGGCCGGAAAAGGCACTGGGTTCAAACCCTTTGCCGCCGTCAGGCGTCATATCGGCGATGATCACACACACTTGGACCAGCGGATGGGCAGACGGCAGGGGGACCGGCGTGCAGTCAGCTCGGGCGAATGAAGGGATCGCGAAGGCGGCGCAGTCGACGGACGCGGATTGGGTGCGGGCGGCGGTGGCCGGCGACGCGGCCGCGTTCGAGCACTTGTATCGGCGCCACGTCGACCGCATTTTTGGCTTGTGCCTGCGCCTGGTGGATGGCGATCGCAGCAAGGCCGAGCACTACACCCAGGACGTCTTCGTGCGGGCCTGGGAGAAGCTCGGCAGCTTCCGCGGTGAGGCGCAGTTCAGCACCTGGCTGCATCGTCTGGCGGTGAATCTGGTGCTCGGCGAGTACCGCCTGCTGCGGCGCTGGGTCAGCTTTGACGACCATATGGCGGATCAGGCCGGCGATGAGCCGCGGCACGATCCGCACCGGACAACGGGTGAGCGTCTCGATGTCGAACGCGCGCTGGCGCGGCTGCCCAAGGGCGCCCGCGCCGTGATCATGCTGCACGACGTCGAGGGCTATCGACACGAGGAGATCGCGGCGCTGACCGGCATCGCGGTGGGAACATCCAAGGCGCAGCTGCATCGCGCCCGCAAATTGATGAAGGAGTGGCTCGCATGAGCACCCAGTCGCAGCGGGATTCACAGGTCGAAGCGGATGACGGAGTCATCGCGGCACTGCAGAACCTGGATCTGGCGCAGGCGCCGGAGCGCGATCTGTGGCCGGCAATTGCACCGCGTCTGCGCCGCCGCCGGTCGTTGGGCGACTGGCTGGGCTATGCCGCTGCGGCCGGCTTCGCCGGGATCATGGCGGCCGGGGTGTGGCTGCAGCAGCCGCCAGGCGAAGTCACTCAGATCACGGCGCCGACTCCGGCCACCCG
>JBFFJL010000528.1:0-2644 GCA_041555955.1 Nevskiaceae bacterium | reverse complement strand
TGTTCACCACCGGCACCTTGTTCGGCGGCTTCTATGCCATCGTGCAGGCGATGCAGGGCGATTTCGACGCGGCGGCGGCGGGCATCCTGGCGGCGATGATCGCCGACGGACTTGATGGCCGCATCGCGCGGCTGACCAATACTCAGAGCGATTTCGGCAAGGAATATGACTCGCTGTGTGACATGGTCGCGTTCGGTGTTGCCGCCGGCATCGTGATGTATGCCTACAGCCTGCATTTCCTGTCTGACTATCGCTGGCTCGGCGGCAAACTCGGATGGGTGCTGGCGTTCCTGTACACCGCGTGCGCGGCATTGCGTCTGGCGCGGTTCAACGTGCTGACCGCGATAGCCGGCAGCGACAAGGACTTCTTCGGCTTGCCGAGTCCGGCGGCGGCGGCGACCGTGGCGTTCTTTGTCTGGGCCGCGCACACCTGGAACTTCGACGGCGTCAACTTGATCGTGCCCAGCGCGGTCATCACCGTTGCTTGTGCGCTGCTGATGGTCAGCAACATCCGGTACAGCAGCTTCAAGCAGGTCAAGCTGTCGCGGCGCGGGCCATTTCTGTACATGGTGTTGTTCATCGGCGTGTTGACGCTGGTGTTGGTCGATCCGCCACGGGTGCTGTTCCTGTGTTTCTTCGGCT
Organism: Nevskiaceae bacterium; assembly: GCA_041555955.1. Taxonomy (GTDB): domain Bacteria; phylum Pseudomonadota; class Gammaproteobacteria; order Nevskiales; family Nevskiaceae; genus Solimonas. Next base: position 2,002 of record JBFFJL010000528.1, on the reverse strand, counting down.
ATACCTTGTCCGGCCCAGTCATTGCGCTGTGGCGCTGGCGTAAGCGGTCCGCTGCTGCGGCCTGAACGGTCGCTGCGTGCTTGGCTTCATTGCGCCAGATGGTCTATCATCCCCAGTCATGCGATCTGCATACGGCCAAGTTTCTTCGATTGCTGCGGCGTCCTGCCGCTGCCAGCCGTGCGCGCGCCGACTTCTCGCGCTACTTCTGCCGTAAGGCAGACCATACGCGCACGGCCGCACGGGGCCCATACCGTGTACAGAATCCGATTTCCCTTCTTCGCAACCGCCGAGGATGTCTCGCCTTGTCGAGCCTCGCGGACTGACTGGCCAGGATAACGACCATGACTATGTTGAAAGACCCATCGACCAAATACCGTGCGTTTGCGCCGGTGCGCCTGAGCGATCGCACCTGGCCCGACGCCGTCATCACTAGGGCTCCGGCCTGGTGCAGCGTCGATCTGCGCGATGGTAATCAGGCGCTGATTGAACCGATGAATCTCGAACGCAAGATCCGCCTGTTCCAGCAGCTGGTGGCGGTTGGCTTCAAGGAGATCGAAGTCGGGTTTCCGAGTGCGTCGCAGACCGAATTCGACTTCATTCGCCATTTGATCGACAACAATCTGATCCCGGACGATGTCACCGTTCAGGTCCTGTCGCAGTCGCGTGAGCATCTGATTGCGCGCACCTTCGAGGCGCTCAAAGGTGTCAAGAGTGCGGTCGTGCACATCTACAACGCTACCGCACCGGTGATGCGCCGCGTCGTCTTCAACATGAACGAAGACGAAGTCGTTCATCTGGCGGTGACCCACGCACAGATGGTCAAGGACCTGGCGGCGAAGGCGCCTGAGACCCGCTGGACGTTCGAGTACTCGCCGGAAATGTTCTCCGGGTCAGAGCTGCCATTCGCCAAGCGCATCGTCGATGCGGTCACCGCAGTCTGGGCGCCGACACCTGAGCACAAGTGCATCATCAATCTGCCTGCGACGGTCGAACATTCGACGCCGAATATCTTTGCCGATATGGTCGAGTGGATGCACCGCAATCTGCAGCGTCGCGATTCGATCCAGATCTCGATTCACCCGCACAATGATCGCGGCACCGGCACCGCAGCGGGCGAGTTCGCGCTGATGGCAGGCGCCGATCGCATCGAGGGCTGTCTGTTCGGCAACGGTGAACGTACCGGCAACGTCGATATCGTCAACATGGCGCTGAACATGTACACCCAGGGTGTGAGTCCGGGCCTGGATTTCTCGGATATCGACGAAGTGCGCCGCACTTTCGAATACTGCAATCAGTTGCCGGTGCATCCGCGCCATCCCTATGTCGGCGATCTGGTGTTCACGTCGTTTTCGGGTTCGCATCAGGACGCGATCAAGAAGGCATTCACGGCGCGCGGCCCGAACGACATCTGGGATGTGCCTTATCTGCCGATCGACCCTCTGGATCTGGGCCGTTCGTACGAGGCGGTGATCCGGGTCAATTCACAGTCGGGCAAGGGGGGTATCACCTACTTGCTGGAGCATGAATTTGGCTTGGTGCTGCCGCGCCGGCTGCAGATCGAGTTCAGCCGGGTGGTGCAGGGCGTGACCGATGCCACCGGCAAGGAACTGAGTGCGCGCGATATCTACGCCATCTTCCGCGAGCATTATCTGGACGCACAGGCGCCCTACGGTTACGTCGCGCATCATCTGGTCGAAGACTCCACCAAGGACGAAGTGGAGTTGAGCACCGAGATCAGTATTGACGGCCGCGCACAGCGACTGAGCGGCCGTGGCAATGGACCGATCGATGCTTTCACGCACGCGCTGTCGGAAGTGATCGGAATGGCGGTCAAGGTGCACGACTACCACGAGCACTCGATTGGTAGCGGCGCCGACGCGCAGGCGGTGACGTACATCGAGTTGAGTGTCGGTGAAGGCCGCACGCTGTTCGGTGCGGGCAGTGATGCCAATATCGTGACGGCTTCGATGAAGGCGATTCTGTCCGGTGTCAATCGCGCGCT
>JBFFJL010000527.1:0-2645 GCA_041555955.1 Nevskiaceae bacterium | reverse complement strand
TCGGGGGCGTTGAAAAGGACCTGGAACGGCGGCCGCTGGACGTGCTGGCCTACCTACTCCGGCACGCTGGCGAGACGGTGACCAAGGAGGAGCTGCTGGAAGCAGCCTGGCCGGGCATGGTCACGGTCGACGCGGTACTGACCAACGCGGTGGCCAAGCTGCGCAAGGCACTCAATGACGACGGGCAGCAGATCATCGTCACTCAGCATCGGGTGGGCTACCGGCTGATGGGGCCGGTGCACCGCAAGCTGATCGCGGTGCAGCCGCAGTCGCTGAATCTGAAGGAGAGTCAGCCGGTACCGGGGCGCGACAACTTCAAACTCAAGCGCCGTCTGGACCTGTCGCGACACAGCGAGGTCTGGCTGGCCGAGCACGGCAAGACACGGGAGCGGCGCGTATTCAAGTTCTCGCCCGACGGTCTGCGGCTGTCGGCGCTCAAGCGCGAGGCAACGCTTTCGCGGGTGCTGCAGGACGCGCTGGGCACGGACCCGGCGTTCGTGCGCGTGATCGACTGGCAGTTCGACAGCGCACCGTACTTTCTGGAATGCGAATACGGCGGTCAGAACTGGCTCGATTGGGCCGAAGCTCAGGGTGGGCTCGCGAACGTGCCGCAGTCCAGGCGGCTGGAACTGATGGCGCAACTGTGCGACGCCGTTGCGAAAGCGCATTCAGCCGGCGTGCTGCACAAGGATCTGAAGCCGGCCAACTGCCTGATCGACGACAGCGGCGGAGCTGCCGTCGTACGGGTGACCGATTTCGGTGCCGGCCGTGTCGATCCGGAACGCCTGCAGGAGCTGGGCATCACGCAGATGGGATTCACGCAGACCCAGGCAGTGAATGCAGCCAGCAGCACCGGCACGCCGTTGTACATGGCACCGGAAGTGATTGCCGGCCAGGCGCCGACGACACAGTCGGATGTCTACAGCCTGGGCGTCATGCTGTACCAGATGGTGGTGGGCGACCTGCGCCGGCCGATGGCCCCTGGTTGGGAGCGCGACGTAGAGGATCCGCTGCTGCAGGAGGACATCCGCGATGCGGCGCAGGGGCATCAGGCAGAGCGCATCAGCACAGCCCGGAGTCTGGCAGAGCGTCTGCGTACGCTCGATGTCCGGCGCGTACAGAGGGACGCAACCCTCGCGGCCGAGGCGCGTGCCATTGCCGCAGAGCGGGCACTGGAGCGGACTCGGGCAAGACGGCCGTTCGTAGTTGCGGCGATTGCAGCCCTGACACTGGGCCTGGGTGTCAGCGTCTGGTTTTATCAGGAGACAGCTCGGGCGCGTAATGCATCGGCTCGCAGTCTCGAGACGGTTCGCATCGTCAATCACTTCCTCAACGACGAGCTGCTCGCCCAAGCCAACCCGGCGGTAGCGGGCAAGTCGGATATGACGGTGCGCGAGGCGGTGGAGCGCGCTGCGGGACGGATCGCACCGATATTCGCTGATCGCCCCGACCTCGCTGTTGCTATCCGGCAAACACTGGGCTCGGCGTTTCTGGAACTTGATGCCTTCGAGCAAGCCGAGACGCAGTGGAGGGAGGCGTTGCGGGTTCTGGCGGACCAGCAGGTCGACTCCAGTGATCCGGAAATGCTCCAGACCCGGTTGAAACTGGCCGAGACATTGACGCACACGTCGCGATTCAAGGAAGCGGCTGCGTTGATCGATGAGGTTGAGCAGATGCTGGGCCGGCAGAACGATGCCACCTTTCTGCGGTTCGAGCATGCGCGCGTCGCCGGGCAGTCGAAGCAGCTTCAGGGCCAGTTCGCGGCGGCCGCTCAACTGTTTGAGCGTGCAACCGATCTGGCGCAGGGAAGCTCGGCTGTTACGACCGACAGTGTTCTCGCCATCCGCCACAATCGTGCATCGTCGCTGTCCCTGTCCGGTCGCTTCGATGAGGCGGACCAGGCGTTCAAGGCCTTGCTGCCCGAGTACGTAGCCTACTTCGGCGCGCGGCACATGCGCACGCTCGATCTGATGGGCACTCATGCGCAGTCCTTGATGCAGGCCGGACGCGACACAGAGGCCGATGCGATGTACCGGCAGACCATTGAAGGGCTGGAGTCGGTGCTCGGCCAGGGTCACAGCACGACGCTGGTGGCGCGTGCGGAGTTTGCTTCACTGCAGGCCAAGCGGGGGGACTTCGCGCTGGCGGCCGAAACCCTGGAGAGCGTCGCGGATGGATTCCGCAAGGCGCGAGGCAAGGACGATCTCTACACGCTGATCACCGACGTGAATCTGGCTTCGGCGCTGAAGCTGTCCGGCCGTAGCGCGGAGGCCGAGCCCATGTTGCGGTACGCCATACGCGGTATTGCCGTCATCATGGGTGCCGAGAGTCCTTACGCTCGTACGGCGGAGTACAACCTGGCCGACGTACTGATCGACATAGGCAGGGTCGATGAGGCGGCCGCGATGTTCGAGCAGATTCCAGTCGACGCGCTGAAGACCACCGAACCCGACGCTAACTGGGATGCGCGTTTCGAGTGGCAACGAGCACGCATCGACTGGGCGCAGGGTCGGCGCGACCGCGCCGTAGAGCGCCTCAAGATGGTGCTGGTCAGCCTGAATCCGGACAGCGCGGTCGAGCAACAGATGCGGGCATGGGCAGAACAGACGTTGCGCTCGGCAGAATCCGCCGCGCGCACCGGGGCG
>JBFFJL010000526.1:0-2649 GCA_041555955.1 Nevskiaceae bacterium | reverse complement strand
CATCAATTCACGTGAATAGGGCGAGATAAAAGCACAGGAGGAAATCGCCTGACAACCTATGCGATCAGACCACGCTGGGGGCTGTCGCGCCAAGTCTTCCCACGCGGATCAATTTTCAGTTGGCGACTCCAACGAGCCTCTGCCTGGGCGAATCACCGAATCTGACACCGCTCGCTACGCCGCGCTTGAGCGCAACCAGTATCCCTGCGGCGGCTTATCGACACCCAGTCGAGCGCAAGCCTTGTGAATTGTCGCATCGCTGATTCCCAGGTCGCCGGCGATTGCCCTGATTGGTTTCGAACAAACAGCAGCGCGCAGCAGAGCGGCGGATCCCGACAGCAGCTTCCACTGGCCTCGACGTTCAGACTCTTTCCAATCGGACATGGGCAAGGCACGGTTTTCGATCACACCCGTAACAACCTCGGCCAGGTGCAACGCATCAGGCATCGGGCCCATCTTGCCGACCAACCGATGGGCACGCAGATGCGTGTAGTGGCGCAACATCGCCAGGGTTTTGTGTCCGGTAATCATCGCGATTTCCATCATGCTGAGCTCGGTATCCTCGAACAGCCGGCTGGTTGCTTCATGCCGGAGGTCGTGGAATCGCAGATCAGCCATGCTCGCTGCCAAAGCGCCATCACCTGCCGCTTCTGCGGCGGCCACCGCGTTGTCCCGAGTTCGCCGCCAGGCACTGCGAACCGCCTGCTCAGAACCCCATACGGCGCCGTCGGCCATCGGCCCAAGATTGCGAATCAACAGATTCATCGCCCCGGACAGTGGAACGGTACGGTCGTCGCCGTTCTTTGTGTCCCGAAGCCGCACCACTGATTTGGTGAGATCGACGTCCCGCCACGACATTCGGGTGATCTCACCGAACCGCATGGTTGTTCCTAAAGCGAAGCGGATGAGGCTGGCGACGGGGGGACTGTGCTGCCCTGCTCATACTGTGCCGCGGCACGCATCAAGAGCGCCTCCTCAGCGAATTCCAGGCGCCGATCCCGACCCTTTCCGCGCTTTAGGCGGCTCCCGGGGCCAATCGGATTCAGCAGGCCTACACAGCCCATTTTTGCTCGGGCGATGTTGAAGGTATTGCTGATGATCGCCAGGTCTGAGTTCACTGAGCTGTTGCAGACACCCTGGGCAAGCCGCTCGTCGACGAAACGTAGGATATTTTTGCTTTCAAGTCCGATTCCCCATCGGATTTGCCGCGCACGGTATCGAGATTGGATTTATTCAGGTCAATCTAGGGTGCATAAATGCCAAGAAACGCGCCGCAGGACCCATGACCGGTGGCCGCGGATAGCCGATTCGCTATTCCACTTGAAGAGCAAACTAGCGCCGCGCCAACTGGGGTTCAACCCCAGTTAGTCTGACGCCAGCGACCCGCCCTGAGGGCACCGTCATGGCAGTCCTAACTTAGGCTGCGGCGCGATTTACCGCCCGATTCCACCAACCCTGGCGCGGCTTCTCGATGCCGAGGCGCTCCAAGGCCTTGTGGATCGCCACGTCGCTGACTCCGACTTCAGCAGCAATTTCAGACACCGGGCGCTTCTGCACCAAAGCTTCGAGCACCATTTTTGACGTCGAAATTGCCCGCCACCGCTGAAGCGCCCCTGGGCTGCTGGTTGCAGCCGCGTCATCTTCGGATCGGGGCGGAACCGGCACAACGACTTTCAGCGGTCGTGCGCCTTCCGCGACGGCCAACTTCCGCGCAATCTTGTTTGCTCGCAGATGCGTATACCGCTTGAGCTGGCTCAAGGTCTTGTGACCCGAGATTGCCGCGATCTCCATGTCGCTAAGATCAGTGGCTTCAAAGAGGCGGCTGATCGCCTCATGCCTGAGATCGTGAAACCGAAGGCCCTTGATGTCGGTTGTCGCGAGAACGCGAGTCCACATCTGACGGATTGAGTCGGCAGGGCCGAACACCAGATTGTCCGTGCGGCGCTCTAGCGACGCGAGGAGCCTAACGGCACTGGGATAGAGCGGGACCGTCCGGGACTCCCCATTTTTGGTGTCCGCCAAAAACAGCGTCGCCTCCCCGAGATTCACGTCGTCCCAACTGCAACGGCCGATCTCGCCGAGCCGCATCCCGGTCGACAGCGCAAACTGGATCACCGCAGAAATCGGGATCGCCGGCGCCCACTTCTGCTCGTATGCCCGTGCTGCCGCCAGAAGGCACGCTTCCTCACCGCGTCGAAGACGCCGCCGCCGTCCCTTGTTCTCCTTGCGCCGAATGCCTTTGATGATTGGATTTTCGAGCTTCTCGAATCCCCATTCTGACCGCGCGGTGTTGTAAAGGTGGCTGATGACTGCCAGCTCGCGGTTCATGGTCGAACCCGTGACCGGTTTGATCTCCGGATTTTCTGGCGCCATGCGACGCTGGATCAGCTGCTTGATGTCGTCGGTGCTGATGCCATAGAGCCTCTGCTTGCAGAGCTTGGCCTCCCGTTCCAAGAACCAGTCGATCCGATCGGTTTCGGCGCGCTTCGATTTTTTGTGCGTGGTGACCTCTTCAAGGTAACGCCGCAAGGCCTGCCCGAGCGTGCACTCGTGCTTGGTCAGCCAAGCGTGGGCGCGACCAGCCACGGCTTGCTTACAGAGGTCCTAGAGCCACTGCTCTGCCTCCGATCGCGTGTCGAATGTGGCGCT
>JBFFJL010000525.1:0-2650 GCA_041555955.1 Nevskiaceae bacterium | reverse complement strand
GGCGCGCGCGCTGCCGGTGGCGTTGGGAATCAAATTGCGTGGCGGTTCGACCACCGTTGCGACGGTGTTCAGCGGCAGCACCGCTGCGGTGGCCGCGATCCACGCCGGGGATCAGATCGTGGCGCTGAACGGTCAGCGTGTGACCCAGGGCAACTGGGACACCCTGCAGCTCACGCTGCAACCGGAGCAGCCCGTGAACCTGCATCTGTTCCGCGACGATGAGCTGCTGACGGTCGAGTTGAGGCCGAAACCGGCGCCCGCCGACACCTGGACCTTGAGCCTGCACCCTGCGGATGGCGCCATCGCCGAGCGTCGCCGCGCCTGGCTTGGAGTCTGACCATGCTCGATACCGTTTTGCAGACAGCCTTGGCCTATCTGATCGGAACCATCATGGGCGGGCAGATCGTTGGCGCGCTGCGTGGCGGCATTGATCTTCGACAGCTCGGCAGCGGCAATCTCGGAGCCACCAACGCGCTGCGTACCCAGGGCGCGGGATTTGCGTTGGCAGTGCTGGCGATCGACGTGCTCAAGGGCGTGTGCGCGACCTGGCTGGTGCCGCAGGCCCCAAGCGTGGGAACGCCGTTGCTCAGTCCGGGCGACCAGGCGTACGTCTGTGGCGTCGCCGTTGCACTTGGACATTGTTATCCGGTGACCGCCAGCTTTCGCGGCGGCAAGGGCGTGGCGACCCTGGCGGGCGTGTTCGGCACCTTGCTGACGGCGTCGTTGCCGTGGCTGCTGGGGAGTTTCGTCGCCGTGGTTGTGCTTACCGGCTATGTCAGCCTGGCCACGATCATGTCGACGCTGGTTGCGGTGCTGTACGTGACCTGCTTCAGTGATCCCGGCCTGTTCTCGGCGGCGGGCGCGTTCACCGTGGCAATGGCGCTGCTGGTGATCTGGAAGCATCGTGAGAATGTTCAGCGCTTGCTGGCGGGAACCGAGCACTGCTTCGAAAAAGCAATGGTGTGGAGGCGATGGCACAAGCCCTGAGTGAAAGCGAACTGCTGACGCTGGTCGATCGACTGGCCGACGGCGAGTGGCATTCCGGCGAGGACCTGGCTGCCGCTTCGGGCATCAGCCGGGCGGCGCTGGCCAAGCGCATTGCAAAGCTCGTGGATTGGCAGTTGGCGGTTGAGGCGCGTCAGGGCCTGGGCTATCGACTGCCGCGGGCGATCGAACGGCTTGATCCGACGCAGCTGCAGGCGGCGCTGCCACAGCTGCGGGTGCAGGTGCTGCCGGTGACCGATTCGACCAGTACACAGGCGATGGTCGCAGCCGCCGAAGCCGACCCGCAAGCCGTACTGGCCGAGGTGCAGATCGCGGGACGCGGTCGTCGTGGGCGGCAATGGGTGTCACCGTTCGGCGCCCAGCTGGCGCTGTCGCTGGCCTGGTCGTTCGATGCGATGCCGCCGCAGCTGGGAGCGCTGCCGCTCGCGGTCGGCGTGATCTGCGCCAACGTGTTGCAGCAAGTCGGCCTGGCCTCGGTGGGCCTGAAATGGCCCAACGACATTCTGGTCGACGGCCGAAAACTGGGTGGCATTCTGCTGGAGCATCGCGGGGAAGTCGGTGGCGGATGCCGTATCGTTGCCGGAATCGGCATCAATCTGGATCTGCCGGCGGGACCGGATGCACAGATCGACCAGCCGTTCATCAATCTCGACGAAGCGCTCGCAGCGCTGGGACGGCCACGCTGCGGGCGCAATGCGCTGGCGATCGCGCTGCTGCGGGATTTGCGTGAACTGTTTGACGGCTATGGCCGCAGCGGGTTTGCGCCACTGGCAGAGCGCTGGAGGGCGTTGGATGTGACTCGCGACCGCCGGGTGCGGATCATTCAGGGAGAGCACCGTTTCGATGGCCACGCCTGTGGCGTCGATGCCGATGGTGCTTTGATTGTGGAGTCCGCGGGACAGCGTCAGGCTCTGCATTCCGGTGAAGTCAGCCTGAGGCTCTAAACGATGAAACTGCTGCTTGATATCGGCAACTCGAGGTTGAAATGGGCGCTGGCTGATGCGTCCGGCGTCGTTCGCAGCGGCGCGCTGCCACACGAAGGCAACCCGGTTGCGGCGCTGGCGGCGCTGGCGATTGAAACGCCCAGTCAGATCTGGGTGGCTCACGTGACCGGCCCTGAACACGAGGCCGCGCTCAGCAGCGCGCTGCGGCAACGCTTTGGCAGCAGCCCGCAATTTGCCCGCAGCGTGCCGACATGGCGTGGCCTGCGGAACGCTTATGCCGAACCGCATCGTCTCGGGATAGATCGCTGGCTGGCGATGATTGCCGCCTGGTCCGAGTCGCCGTCCGAGGTGTGCGTGGTGGACGCGGGGACAGCGCTGACGATCGACTGTGTCGATGCGCGGGGCCAGCATATGGGCGGCGTCATCTGTGCCGGGTTACTGACCCAGCAGCGTGCGACCCTGGGCCATACGCGGTTCGAGACGCGCCAGCTGGGTGCCGACTACCACGCCCGACTCGGGCGTGACACCGAAGCCTGCGTGCGCGAGGGGGCGATGCTGGCCTGTCTGGGCGCGATTGATCGTGGTGGCGCCATCCTCGGTGCGGGCGCGAGATGTCTGATCACCGGCGGCGACGCTCCGATTCTGCGGCCGCACCTGCAGCAGTCCTGGAGCCACCGCCCCAATCTGGTGCTCGAGGGTCT
>JBFFJL010000524.1:0-2654 GCA_041555955.1 Nevskiaceae bacterium | reverse complement strand
CGATCAGCTGCCGGGACAGCTGCTCGACGGCGTTCAGCTGCGACCGCACGATCGAATGCAATTCGCCGTCTTCGACGACTGGCGCACCATTTTCACGAAGCTCGATCGCAACGAGCGCCGGTTCGTCGATCGCCTCACCAATGGTGGACAGAAGATGAACCGAAACGTCCATCGGCAAACCTCGGCCCTCAGCGATGGCATGCGCCATACGATGGGCAAGGACGTTGTACAGCTTGCCCACGTGCGCGACGGCGTTCTTGCCGGCGGCCGCTTCCAGCGACATCGGCCGGCCGGGCGTGATCAGGCCGTTGACCCGGTTGCCGCGTCCGACCTGCCCGTCGTCGCCATGCTCGGCACTGAGGCCGGTGACGGTGAGGTAGACACCGGCTTCCGTGGTCGCAGCGGGATCGTCGAGCGCGTTGAGCGTGATCGTGCCGTCAAAATTCAGCGCGCTCTTCAGGTGTTCGGCGATGGCGCACTTGGAGTCGAAGTAGTCCGCGACGCTGCGCAGCTCGCGATCGACGAAAGCCAGCGCGATCGTCAGCCAGCGCCGGTCGCCCGCACGCGCGCCCATCACCTTGAAGTCGTCGCCGGCGGAGGGGAATCGCGATCGAAGCGCCACGGAGCGCAGCATCTCCGCCGCACGCAGCACAGTGCGCTCCAGCTCCGAGTACGGAGCGAAGCCGGCGCCGAACGAGGTGTCGTTGGCACGCGGCCTTGCGCCGACGGCGCCGATGACGCGCTGCAGGTTCGGACTGCCGCCGCGCACGGCCGACTCGATTGCAAACAGGCCAGCGTCGCAGCGCAGGGCCGTGACGAGGTAGTCGCGTACGGCGGCGCAAACGAAATCGGCGAGATCGATGCCAGGCAGCGACGTCGCCCGGCCGCAGACGATCATCCGCGGCGGCGTGATCACCCGACCGCCGCCGAACTGCGGCTCACTCTGGCCGCCGATGAGCAGCGCCTTGTCGACGTTGTAGTGCTGCACGGCACCATAGGCCTTCAGGTAGGCCCGGCACAGTGCGCGGGAAACGGCCTCAGCGCCGCCGTCGCACAGACTGTCCGGATGGCCGATGCCCTTGTGCTCGCAGAGTTCGAATGCGGGCGTCGCCTGCCGCGGGCGCCGGCTCACGACGATACGCGGCAGAACACGCCCTGCCAGTTCGAAGACGTCGGTCATGTCCGCCCTCTCACAGCTGCGTCGGAAGATGCATTGTGGTCAGCGACGCAGGAAACGCGGCGGGGACTCCGCATACGGCATCACGACCTCCGGGTCCGGCGTCGCCGGATGCCTGCCTCGCTGCGGACATTCGATGCGCTGCACCAGGTCGCGGATCACGTTGAGACGCGCCACCTTCTTGTTGTTGGCGCGCACCAGCACCCACGGCGCCCCCGGGTGCTCGCTGCGGCGCAGCATCTGGTCGCGCGCCTCGGTATAGGCATCCCACCTCTTCTGCGCCTGCTGATCGATCGGGCTCACCTTCCACTGCGTCAGCGGATCGCCGGCACGCTCGCGCAGCCGGCGTTTCTGTTCGCCGCGCGAGATATCGAGGTAGTACTTGATGATCTGCAGTCCGTCGCCGACGAGCATCTGCTCGAACGGGACGACCGACTCCAGGAAGTTGTCGGTCTGCGCCCTCGTGCAGAAGCCCATCACCCGCTCGACGCCGGCGCGGTTGTACCAGCTGCGGTTGAACAGCGCGAACTCGCCGGCGGCGGGCAGATATGGCACGTAGCGCTGGAAGTACCACTGCGTCTGCTCGCGGTCGGAGGGCTTGCCCAGCGCGACGACGCGCGTCTCGCGTGGGCTCAGGTGTTCGGTGATGCGCTTGATCGTGCCGTCCTTGCCGGCCGCATCGCGTCCTTCGAAGATCACCAGCACACGGTGTCCGTGCGCGATCAGGTGCCGCTGCACCTGGACCAGCTCGATCTGCAGCGCTTTCAGTTCGTCCTTGTACTCACCCACGCCGGATCTCCGCCGATGACTCCGTCCGCTCGACGTTCGCATACTTTCCCGGACCGTCGACAAAGCGCTCGCGGCAGCGCGCCGAGCAGAAGGCGTATTCGCGACTGTCGTAGGTGGCCAGCTGCGTCGCCGTCCAGCGATCGACACGCATGCCGCAGACCGGATCGACGGCCCAGTCGTGGGTCTCGCGCTTGCGGTCGCGCAGGCGGCCGTCCTCGAGCCACATCAGCCGGTCGGCGATCTCCTCGATACGCGGGTCGTGCGTGACGATGACGACCGCGCGCGCGTCCTCGCGTGCGATGTCGTGCAGCAGCATCGCAACCTCCAGCCCGCGCTGCGAATCCAGATTGCCGGTCGGTTCGTCGGCGAGCAGCAGCGGCGGATCGTTGATCAGCGCGCGGGCGATCGCGACACGCTGGCGCTCGCCGCCGGACAGCTGTGCCGGCGGCGCATCGCGGCGCCGCCACAGGTCCAGCCGCCGGATCAGCATCTCGGCGCGCGCGCGTGCCGCCGTCGCCCGGCCCGACAGCAGGCGCGCCGGGAACAATACGTTGTCGAACACGCTCAGCGCGTCGAGCAGGTTGTAGGCCTGGAACACGAAGCCGATCCGGTCGCGGCGCAGCCGGCTGAGTTCTCTGCGCGACAGCGGGCCGAGCTCGCGGCCCTCCAGGCGCACGCTTCCGGAGGT
>JBFFJL010000523.1:0-2667 GCA_041555955.1 Nevskiaceae bacterium | reverse complement strand
TGATCGGCATTGCGCTGGCGTTCGACCTGCTGTTCCTGCCGGGCTTGCTGATGCGCTTTGATCGCGAACCGCAGGCACCCGCAGTAGCGGCCACGGATGTGTAAAGATCTTGTCTGATCGAGGGCGCACCTGACTGGCAGCGCCTCGCCCAGGAGACGCCGGATGAGCATTGCAGAGAGTTTTGTCACGCACGCGGTTGAAAATCAGCCCGAGCCGCTGGCCAACTACAACGCTTACGCCAGCGACATCGCACTGCGCGAAGCCGTGCAGCGCGAGGGCGGCGGCTGGGCAGACGAGCACCTGCACGCGTTCGGTGCCGTCGCCGGCGGCGAGTTGATGGCGCTGGGTTATACAGCCAACGAGCATCGCCCCCAGCTCAAGGCCTTCGACCGCTATGGCCGGCGTATTGACGAGGTTGAGTTTCACCCGTCGTATCACCGCGTGATGAGCCTGGCGATGAAGCATGGTGTGCATGCCTACGCCTGGCGCAATGCCGACAAGCACGGGGCACACGTCGCGCGGGCGGCGTTGTCGTATATGCACACGCAGGCCGAGGCCGGCAGCGGGTGTCCGCTGACGATGACGCATTCGGCGGTGCCGGCGCTGCAGCACGAACCCGATCTGGCAGCGGTCTGGGTGCCGCGGATCACCAGTTACGACTACGACCCGCGCGTGTTGCCAGCGGCGCAGAAATCCGGCTGCACGATCGGTATGGGCATGACCGAGAAGCAGGGCGGATCGGACGTACGCAGCAATACCACCCGTGCGCACCGTCAACTCGATGGCAGCTACGAGATCGTCGGACACAAGTGGTTCTTTTCGGCACCGATGTGCGACGCCTGGCTGGTGCTGGCGCAGGCCGAAGGCGGAATCACCTGTTTCCTGATGCCGAAGTTGCGTCCGGATGGCTCGCGCAATGCGATCCGCATCCAACGCCTCAAGGACAAGCTCGGCGACTGGAGTAATGCCTCGTCCGAGGTCGAGTTCTTCGGTGCGTGGGCGCAGCGCATCGGGGCCGAAGGGCGAGGCATCGCCACAATTCTTGAAATGGTTTCGCTGACGCGGCTGGATTGCATGATCGGCTCCAGTGGTTTGATGCGTCAGGCGGTGGTGCAAGCCCTGCATCACACCGGCCGGCGCAAGGCCTTCGGCAAGCTGCTGGTCGAACAGCCACTGATGCGCAACGTTTTGGCTGATCTGGCTCTGGAGTCAGAGGCGTCGACGGCGTTGACGCTGCGTGTCGCGCGCGCGGTCGATGCGTCACCGCGAGACGCAGCGGAAGCGGCATTCGCGCGCATCGCCACCGCGATCGGCAAGTACTGGGTGTGCAAGCGCTGTCCGCCGCTGGTCAACGAAGCACAGGAGTGCCTGGGTGGCATCGGGTATGTCGAAGAGACCAGCCTGCCGCGCTTGTACCGGCAGGCGCCGCTGAACTCGATCTGGGAGGGCAGCGGCAACATCCAGTGCCTGGACGTGCTGCGCGCGCTGTCGCGCGAAGCGGAGACGCGCGAAGCGTTCTTTGCCGAGCTGTTAGCGGCACGCGGGGAGCACGTCGATCTGGATCGCGAAATCGGTTGGCTATCGCAGGCATTCGACGACCGCGAGACCCTGGAGCTGCGTTCGCGCAGCGTCGTCGAGCGTATGGCTCTGGCGCTGCAGGCCTCTGTATTGCTGCGGGGCGGCCATGCCGAAGTTGCTGACGCCTGGTGCAGTTCCCGGCTCGGCGGCGAGCACGGCGTGAACTACGGAACCTTGTCTCCGGCAGCACCGATAGCTTCCTTGATCCGGCGCGCGAAGGTTGAGGCCTGAGGTCCGCCGCTTGCTCTGGGCCGAAAAGTCCGAGGCATGGCGCGAGAGAGGATGCGTGCCGGTTCCCAAGGGGAGGTGAGGCCAGGGGCTTCGACAGGCGACGAGCGCCCGGAGCAGTGCGGAGAGCCGGAACTCGGAACGCCGCAGGATGTTCGTTTGAAAATTTGGTCGGGGCGAGAGGATTTGAACCTCCGACCACTTCCACCCCAAGGAAGTGCGCTACCAGGCTGCGCTACGCCCCGAACTTTGAAAGCTTACGACGAAAGGGCGCGCAGTGTAGCGGAGCCCCGCCGGCAATAAAAGCCGGCTGGCAAACGAATCGGCTCAGTCCGGCAAAAGACGCAGCAAGGATTCCAGCTCGTCACGCAGCGCTTTGATCTCGTGCTGGCGCTCGGCGTTCTGGATATGGGCTGACGCGACCTGTGGGGTATCGTTGGCTGCGCCGGAGCGTGCCATGTCGCGCAGGCGCTGGCGAGCGCCACCGATGGTGAAGCCCTGCTCGTACAGCAGGCTGCGAATCTGACGAACCATCAGCACATCGTCCTGCTGGTAGTAGCGACGGTTGCCGCGACGTTTGGCTGGCTTGAGCTGAGGAAACTCCTGCTCCCAGTAGCGCAGCACATGCGGTTTGACATTACACAGCTCGCTCACCTCACCAATGGTAAAGTAGCGTTTGCCGGGAATGGGCGGTAATTCGTTATTATTGCTGGGTTCCAGCATAGGCCTCTACTCTTGCCTTAAGTTTCTGTCCTGGTCTGAAGGTTACCACGCGCCGCGCCGTAATAGGTATCTCCTCACCGGTCTTGGGATTTCGACCCGGGCGCTCATTCTTATCGCGCAGATCGAAATTCCCGAAAC
>JBFFJL010000522.1:0-2681 GCA_041555955.1 Nevskiaceae bacterium | reverse complement strand
GGCTGGACTGACATCGCCTTCTTCGGTGCAGCGGTTTTTCATCTGTCGCAGCAACAGGCTGAGCAAGCCTAGCCCGACGAGGACGTGCAGCAGGTGAATACCCGTCAGGATGAAATAGAACATGAAGAAGCCGTTGGTCAGCACGTCATATCCACCACCGAAAGCATGGGAGTATTCGATTGCCTTCACCAGCACAAAGGCCGCGCCGCAGCCGATAGCCCAATGCATTCGCCGTAGAGCTAAAGCGCTCTCGTTCAGCCTGCGCATGGCGGCGGTCGCTGAAGCAACAAAATAGGAACTAGCAAGGAGCAGCAGGGTGTTGAGCGCCCCCATCCCATGCAACAGAGTGGCCTGAGAGGCCTCGTAGACCTCCGGCGAAGATGCCCGGTAATACAGGAACGTGGCAAAGAGCAAGGTGAACATGCTCAGCTCGCCAAATACGAACACCCAGACCCCTTCCTCCACCGGTGGTGAAGGTTCGGGCGTGGCGGTTTCCGTCATACGCTGGCCCCGTCCGTTGCTGACTCCGCATTGATGTTTTTCAGCAGTTGCACTGTTAGCGTGATCCACCACACGAGGAAAATACCCAGCGGGATCCACAGGACGAAAAGCCCGCTCCACGTGAATGGTCCTTCACGAAACAGAATGCCGAGGAACCCCGGAGCCGAAAGCAAGGCTGCCCACAGGCTCAAGTAGCCGACCCAACGAGGCATCACGGGCCGCTGGTTGCGATCCGAAAGAATCGCAGCACCCACCGCGGCCTGCCAGATGACCACCATGCCCACAGGGGCTACGAGTGTGAGCCAGGCGGTATCGAAAATCAGCTGGATCAACTCGGGATTGCGGTCGGGCCGAAAAGCGGCGACGGCAAAGAAAATCAACGCTTGCGACAACAACCACATGGCTAGCCCGGAACACACCAGTTGAGCATTGGCCCAGATGGGACGCCCTCCTTCCATGCGTCGCATTTGGTCAGCGAGCACCGCTGACATCGGAATGAGCCCGCCGACACCGAGGAGGGCAAGACACAGCCCGACACGCAGCTTCGCTCCGCCTTCCGCAAGGAATGCCGCAACATCCACGCTGGGCATGCCCGGTGACGGCGGCGGGGTCAGAAAACCCGCCAGAAGTCCCCAACCAATGAGCATCCCCACAATGAAAAGCTGGCCACTCCAGACAGCGATCCGGTGGTTGCGCCGACCGACGAGGTCGAGTTTTGGAAAGCTTTTCGATGCCATCACGTAGAAGTCCCCGATCTTGAGAAAGTCATGCCCGTTTCAGGCTGCGTACTGCCTGATGAACGAGCTGCTGTTGGACGGAAACCGGGTAGAGCACAGGCTCAAGCAGTGCGTGCAGCCCCAGGCCGTCGAAGTGCGCGAGAAGCCGATAGACCTCCTTAGTGTGCTCAATGTCGACTGCCAGTCCTCCTGTTTTGCTCTCTGCCTCCAGGCAGGCGAGCGCGATGCTGCGGAAGTCTGCCGAACGTTTTTCGTGCTCCTGCCTGAAAGCCGCAACCGAAGTTGCCTGAGCTGTAAATGCCAACCATATGGACCAGCCGAGACGTTTCTCCGCTGTAGTTGGCAGCTCTAAGATCAAGGCCTTTTCCAAGGCGTCGAGCGAGGGAGAACCTGCGATTCTTCGGCGCATGCGCGAGACTGCGCCCTGCAAAACCGTATTGCCGGCGAATAGAAGGATCTCCTGCTTGTTGCGAAAGTAATAAACGAGCGTGCCTGTAGTGAACCCGCCTTCTCGGGCAATGGCCCGCAGACTTGCGCCTTCAATGCCGTGCGTTGCGATCGCGCGCAGCGTCGCCGCAGTAACTTCCGCGAGCTTTGCTTCGGTCCGTTTCGGATCTTGAGGTCTTCCCATACTTACGGCCGTTTCCTGCTTTGCCCGTGTTGAAAATAACATTCGTTATCATAACATACGTTATTAAATTAGAAACGTAACCCGACGTCTCCCCCTTGTTCAGTAGCGCAGCGGTTTGGAATCCAAATCTTGAAACGAAGGAGATTGGACGTGGAGCAGAGATTCAGCGAGCAGATCTTCGACTTTCTGAAGGAAGCTGATTCGGGGGTTCCAGTGAAGAAGCTGCTCGCGGAGACCCTGCTGGAAGCGGAGGTGATCCGTGAAGTCCTGAAAAAAAAGTGGCGACCGCACCGGCTACGACGCGAGGTGGTTCGGGAGATGAAATCACTGGAACTGACGGAGCGTCGCGCGCTGGCGGTCTTTGGCATGAGTGGCAGTTCACTGCGCTACGAACCCGCCGCGGACCGGAACGACGATCTGCTCCAGCAGATCGTTTCCATGGCGAAGCGATATCGTCGCTATGGCAGCGAAATGATCTACCTGAAGCTTCTCAGGGACGGCCTGCAGGTAAATCACAAGCGCGTCGAGCGGCGAGAAGATTCAAGTTCGAAGGCGCCGCCGCAAGAAGGTGCCGCCGGCCGACCGGCAGCCACTGATTCGGCTGTCGGCGGCGAACGAAGTGTCGTCGATCGATTTTGTCTTCGACCGGATTGCGTCTGGCCGCGAACTAAGGATGCTCTGCACTGGGACCGATTCTGAGATCGGCAGATGTAGATGAGCGCGTTGGCGAGTGACACGACTGCGAAGGGCTGACGTTTATTACTGCGTCCCAGCGCTCAGATGCGCTTTGGCAGCGGTTTTCACTGCATATT
>JBFFJL010000521.1:0-2690 GCA_041555955.1 Nevskiaceae bacterium | reverse complement strand
GGAGCGGAGCTTCTGCGATAGCGCGACATGCGGTGATTGTGCAGACAGTCGCGTGGGCACGCTACGCCCTTCGACAAGCTCAGGACAGGCTTTGCCCACCCTACACGTTGATGGTGGTGGCCATCCGCTCTGGGCACGAAGCAATCGAGCTATCACCGTGGCTCACGGCGTCCCCTCATAAAACCCCGCACTCCCCTCCGGCTGCCGCCGAAACCGCTTGTAGCCCCACCAGTACTGTTCCGGGCACAGACGCAAACAGGCTTCGAGGCCGCGATTCATCGCGGCGGTGGCGGCGGTGACGTCTTCACCGGCAATCTCACGCGAGCCTTCGATGAAGTGGGCGATGTAGCCGCGGGCCTTGGGCAGGCGTTCACCAAACAGATAGACGATCGGCGCGCCGGATTCGCGGGCGAGCTTGGCGACCAGGGTTGGGGTGTGGGCGGGGACGCCCATGAACGGTGCGAACACGCCGCGGCCCAGCGGCGGGTCGTGATCCGGCATGAAGTACACGCCCATGCCCCGCTGCAGCAGCGTGAGGGAGTCCTTGCGTACGCCGCCTTCGGTTTTCATCAGGCTGCCGCCGAAGCGGCCGCGGCCTTTCAATGACAGTTCATTGATGACGCCGCGCTGGGTCTTGTACAGGCCGCAGAACGGATAGCTCGCGGACATCGGAATCGCGACGGCTTCGAACGCGCCCTGGTGCAGGGTCAGCAGGATCACGCCTTTGCCTTCGGCGAAGGCGCGGTCCAGTACGTCGATGCCGCGCCACTCGCGTACGGCATCCATCACGGATTTGGCCGGGCCGAGCCAGATACGGAAGGTCTCGACGTAGGTCATGAATTCGTGCGCGAGCGAGGCGCGGGCGATGCGCTGCCGTTCGGCCGCGCTCAGCTCCGGCATGCAGCGTTCCAGGTTGCGCAGGGCGATGCGTCGGCGTTGCGAGTGTGTGACCCACAACAGCCAGCCGATGGCGGCGCCGATGGCTTGCAGTACGGATAACGGCAGCCGGCCGAGCAGGTGAAGCAGGATGCGCATGCGAGGGCGTCCGGTGGAATAGGGCGGGCGCCAGTGGATGCACGCGGTTACCGTGAATGATGCCATGCCGGGTCAGCACGTGACCCGGCGATGGATGTAGCGCGTCCGTCTATAAGGTGTTCGCGGGCCTCAGCCGCGGCACTGGCGCGTGATGGTCGTCAGCAGCTGGCCCAGTGCGAGCAAATGGGTGCCGAGGACGGCTTTGCCGGTGACTAACAGACCCGCGGAGATTTCACGCTGGGGATCGGCCCAGCCGAGGATGTTCATGAAGCCGAGGTGTCCGAACGCGCGACCGGTCATGGGGCCGTAGAGGCCGAAGGGGTTGGCGCCCAGCATCATGCCTTCGCTGTAGCGCATCGGAATCTTCAGGGTGTGATCGAACGCGAGCTGACATGCCGGCTGCGCGATGCGCTGCACCGTTTCCGGTTTGAGGATCTGGCGGCCGGCGTATTCGCCCTGGTCCAGCAGCATCTGGAAGAAGCGCGACAGTTCCTCGGCGGTCGCATACAGATTGCCGGCGGGAACGACGGCGTCATAGAAGACGTCCGAATTGGAGATTTCGACGATCTTGTCGATCGGCATCACCAGCGCGCGCTCAAGCAGGACCGAAATCGGGAAGCGCACTGCCGCACCGGCCATATAGTTGGTGGCCGCGGCCCCACGCAGTTCAGGCGGCAGCCCGTAGGTAAAGTAGCGCATGCCCATCGGCTGGCGAATCTGCTGGTCGAGATATTCGGCAATCGGGCGGCCGGTCACGCGCTGCAGCACTTCGGCCAGGATGAAGCCGCCGGTGATGGCGTGATAGGCGAGGCGGGGTCCGTCGCGATGCGTCGGCGGTGCGCGGGAGATCAGGTCGATACAGCGATCCCAGTCCAGCAGGATGCCGGGGTCGATCTGATCCTTGGGCAGATCGAACATCGGAAAGCCGCCGCGATGGGCGAGCACTGCCGACAGTGTGGTGTCGCGTTTGCCGTTCTGGGCAAATTGCGGAAGGAAGTGACTGACCGGCTGATCCAGGCGTACTTCGCCTTGTTCGGCGAGCTTGTGGATCAGGACGGCGGTAATGGCCTTGGACGCTGAAAACACGCAGATCGGCGTGTCCGGACGGGCCAGTCGTTTCGGTGCGTCGATCGGGTCGTCCGGTCCGTTGCCATGTGCGTGGCCCAGCGAGCGGTTGATCAGCACCTGGCCGCGACGGCGCAGGCAGAAGGTGATCGCTGGATAGGCGCCGGTGCGGTAGAGGTCTTTGACCCCGCGCCAGATGCGGTCAACTGCCGCGGGCTCGAGTCCGGCCGCGGCCGCCGGTGCTTCAGAAGCCGTGTCGCGCCCGGTCAGCTGGCGGAGCGGTTGGGTGATACGGACCGGTCGGTTGCCTAACCACTTCATGCCTGCGTGCTCCAGTGTTCTTGTACTGATGTGGATGCTACCGGAGCGAGGCGGCCGTGCGCAGTTGGCTCCGTTGACGCTCGCTGCCGGATGTCTGAGTCCGGCGATTCAGCGCTGCGATCTCTGTCGGGATTTTCAGCGAGGAGTGGCGGTCGAAAATGAATTACGCACAAAACCTTTTGACTCCGGAAAGGTTCTGCTATTATTCGCGCCCCTGAGCAATCCCAGCTCAGGGAAATGCTCCCGATGGTGGACGTAGCTCAGTTGGT
>JBFFJL010000520.1:0-2704 GCA_041555955.1 Nevskiaceae bacterium | reverse complement strand
ATCCTGCCGCACCCGGCCGGGCATCCGTATCGGGTGCCGGCGCGGCGGCTGGGTTACATCCTGCGGGTGACCAAGGAACGCTACAAAGACACCAGCTTGAATCTGGGCGCAGCGGGCGAGAAGGTCCGAGAGCTGATCAACGAGCATCTGATCAGCCTGGGCATCAATCCAAAAGTGCCACCGGTTGAGCTGCTATCCGAGGATTTCATCGCGCAGCTGAACCAGCACGCGGGCGGGAATGACGAAGCCAAGGCCAGCGAGATGGAGCATGCCATCCGCAAGCACTGCACGGTCCATCATGATGAAGACCCTGCTTTTTATCAGAGCCTGTCCGAGAAGGTTGAAGGCCTCATTGATCAATACCAGGATCAATGGGACAAGCTGGCCGAGGAACTGGAAAAGCTGCGTGAGGTCGCGATCAAAGGTCGCCAGCAAGGTGAGGAGGGCATGAGCAAGGAAGCCACGACCTTTTTTGATCACATTGCCAATGAAGCCTTCGAAGGGGGAGTGGTGCCGGCAGCGGCCAAACCCAAGATGAAGTCTTTGATGGAGACGGTGGTGGATGTGTTGCAGGAGAGCATCGGTAGCATTGATTTCTGGAACAACGCCGACAAGCAGAAGAAGACCCGCAGTCAGATCAAGACGGCCCTGACCCTGACCGGCATCGACGAGCTCAAGGCCAAGCGTGAACGCATTGCCGTGGAGATCATGAAGCTGGCCAAGAACCGGCACGATGCTTTGCTGCAGGGTGCCAAAGATGAGACAGCCCCATGAGCGCGCGCCAGGTGCAGGACATCGAATACGAATTGCTGGATGGCAGCGAACGCGCCACGACCGACATCGTGATTGAACGCAACGGCAAGATCACCGTGCGCGCACCGAAAGGGTTCACGCCCGAGCAGGTCGATGCCGTGGTGCAAAGCAAGCGGATGTGGATCTACCGCAACCTGGCCGAGTGGAAGGATCTGAACGCCAGCGCCGTGGTGCGGGAATGGGTGAATGGAGAGACCTTCCTGTATCTGGGGCGAAGTTACCGGCTCTCGCTGGTCTCTGACCAGACCGAGGCCTTGTTGCTGAAAGACGGTCGCTTCTGCTTGCAGCGCCGCTTGATCGAAACCGGCGGGCCTGCCGCGGCGCGTTCAGCCTTCGAGGTTTACTACGTCGACAAAGGGCAACAGCGTCTGGCGGAGCGGGTGGCTTACTACTCGAAGAAAGTCGGCGTTCAGCCCGGCGAGATTCGGGTGAAGGATATGGGCTACCGCTGGGCCAGCTTTGGCAGGAGCAGTAGCCTGAACTTCCACTGGAAATGCATGATGGCCCCGCCGCGCATCATTGACTACATCGTTGTCCATGAGCTGTGCCACTTCCATCGCCGTAACCATGACGACGCCTACTGGAATGAAGTGGACAAAGTCATGTCGGATTATCGGGAGCGGAAGCTTTGGCTACGAAATTTCGGGGCGAGCCTCGACCTGTAGGCAGCTGATACCGTGCCAGAACATGCATGCACTTGACGCAACGTTGAGTCCGTGTCCGATGGGCTCGATATGAAGGCTGAACACCGATCGCGCTACGGACTTTGCCATGACATCTCTCGTGCAGGGGCGGGGCGAATAGGGACTAGGGCCCATTCGCTGTGTCGAGCGCGGATGCGGTCTGGCGTGACCTTGCCTCGTTTCGACGTACATCAGCCACTAAGCAGCCCGCAGGCCTGACTCTGCATGGACGGGGATCTGGTAGTTGATCGCCGAGTGCATGCGTTGCCGATTGTAGAAGCCCTCGATCCAGTCGACGATGTCCAGGCGAGCCTGCGCTCGCGTGTCGTACCGCAGCTGATACACCCGCTCGACCTTGAGCGTCTTGAAGAAGCTCTCCATCGGCGCGTTGTCCCAGCAGTTCGCCTTGCGGCTCATGGACTGAAGCATGCGGAAGTCCTTGATGAGCGTGCAGTGCTGTTTGCCTGCGTATTGGATTCCGCGGTCGGTATGCATGATCAGGCCCGGTGGCGGCTTGCGTTGCCAGTACGCGGACTTGAGCGCCTGGCAGACCAGGTCAGCCTTGATGCGATCGCTCATCGACCAGCCGACGATGCGACGGCTGGCGAGATCCATGACGCACGCCAGGTACAGCCAGCCCTCGTTGGTGGCGATGTAGGTGATATCGCCGACCCAGGCCTGGTTGATCTTCCAGCCATCGAACCGCCGATCGAGCACGTTGGGTGCAACCGGCTTGCGATGATCCGAGTCCGTCGTGACCCGGTACGGGCGCCGGTACAGCGGACGCAGCCCCTGGCGCTGCAGGCTCCTGCGCACGCGCTCATGCCCGACGGGCTGCTTGAGCTCCCTCAGGATGCGTGGCCGGCCATAGCGGCGCTCGTACTGCGCATGAATCGCCGCCACCTGCGCATCCAGCGTCGCGTTGGCCTGTGCGCGCGGACTCGGCGGCCGCAGCCGCCACTGGCAGTAGCCGGTCCGCGACACGCCCAGATGCCGGCACATCCGCGACACGCTGAACTCGTCGCGGCGCTGATCAATCCAGGCGTACTTCACCGTGATTCCTTCGCGAAGTACGCCGCCGCTTTTTTTACGATTTCGAGGTCCAGCTTGGCGTTGGCCAGCTCCCGGCGAAGGCGGGCGTTCTCAGCTTCGAGTTCCGTCCCCGATCGTTTCACCGGCATTGCCCCCGGCTCACCTGCCACCAGCTT
>JBFFJL010000519.1:0-2733 GCA_041555955.1 Nevskiaceae bacterium | reverse complement strand
GTCAAGTTCGAGTTCGACTCCGATCGCCTGACGCCAGCGGCTCGCGAGATTCTGAATCAGGTTGCCGAGACACTGAAGGGCTACCCCAACATCAATGTTGACCTTGAAGGTCACACGGACAATGTGGGCTCCGACAGCTACAACCTCGGCCTGTCCGAACGCCGCGCGATTTCGGTCAAGGTCTACCTGTCCGGTCGCGGCATCAAGGACAAGCGCATGAACCCGGTGGGTTACGGTGAGAGCCGTCCGATTG
This sequence comes from Nevskiaceae bacterium, assembly GCA_041555955.1. Taxonomy (GTDB): domain Bacteria; phylum Pseudomonadota; class Gammaproteobacteria; order Nevskiales; family Nevskiaceae; genus Solimonas. The sequence goes on along the minus strand of JBFFJL010000519.1, from coordinate 2,480 downwards.
CGACCAATGAAACCGAAATCGGTCGCGAAGAAAACCGGCGCGTGGAACTGCGCGTGATCGAGAACTGATCGACCGCTACGGCAACAAACATTGAAAAAGCCCCCGCGATCAAATCGCGGGGGCTTTTTTTTATTCGGCGCACAAGCGCCAACAGCGCGCCCATGAATACAAACGCGCAGACCTAGCCACAGTCGACACGTAGCAACAGCTGCCGATGTTTAACCTGCTGTCCGGGCACAACCAAGACTTCGCCAACGGCGCCACTGACAGGCAGTGCCAGCTGGAATTCCATCTTCATCGCTTCGAGCACGATCAGCGTCTGCCGGCTCTGCACCGCATCGCCTGGCGCAACGTGAACGGCCACGATCTTGCCATCCGAATTCGCAAGCAGGCGCCCATCCGAGCCGGCCTGCACCGCTGTCGCCGGCACCAGCGTCACGTCGCTGTAGCACTCGCATCGGCTCCAGGCATCCAACCAGATCGCGTCGGCGTCGCGCGCAACGCCGGCCTGCTCACGCACGCCATCAATCACAAACGCGAGCCGCCGAGAGCACTGTGATTCGACCTGTATTTCTATCGACTCATCCGCCAACTCAACGATGAAGTGATTCAGCGCACGCTTGCGCACGCGCAGCGCATAGGCCACGTCGCGACAGCGCAACGTCAGATCCACCGCCGATGCATGTGAGCTGTGCCACCCAATCAACTCTGACGACAGCCCATTGGCTTGCGCAAGCTGACGCGCGTCATCGAGATAGAGCGCCAATGCCGCAAGTGCAATGTGGCGGCCATTGGGCTGATCAGCGGCCAGCGCGGCTTGCGGAAAATTCCGCTCAATAAATTCAGTCGAAAGTCGTCCCGCGACGAACTCCGGATGCGACAGAATCTGCGCGAGCAGAGCCCTGTTGCTATGAACGCCGATCAGGCACGTCTGCGCCAATGCAGTCAACAGCCGCCCCCGCGCCTGTTCTCGATCGGCGCCCCACGCGATCAACTTGGCCTGCATCGAATCGTAAAAAGGCGAAATCTGCTGCCCTTCCAGCAGACCCGCATCCATGCGCACGCCGCTGCCTTCCGGGTACTGCCATTGCATCACTGTCCCGGTCTGCGGCATGTAGCCACGGCCCGGATCTTCCGCGCAGAGGCGCACTTCGATTGCCCATCCGTTACTACGCGCATCAATCTGCGCCTGCGTCATTGGCACGGGCTCTCCCTGTGCAATGCGCAGCTGCCAGTCGACCAGATCGACGCCGTAAACCATCTCGGTCACGGGATGTTCGACCTGCAGGCGTGTATTCATTTCCAGAAAGTAGAACTGTCCATCGGCGCCCAGCAGAAACTCCACCGTTCCGGCACCAACGTAGTTGACCGCACGTGCAGCGGCGACAGCGGCCTCGCCCATCCGCGCGCGCAACGCAACATCGACGGCCGGACTGGGCGCCTCCTCGACAACTTTCTGGTTGCGACGCTGCACTGAACATTCGCGCTCGCCCAGATGCACCAGGCCACCATGGCGATCCCCGAATACCTGGATCTCGACGTGCCGCGCATCGACCACGGCCTTCTCAATCAGCAACTGACCGTCACCGAATGCATTCCGCGCCTCGGATCGCGCCGAGCGAATGCTTTCAGCCAGGCTGGCCGCATCGACGACCCGGCGCATACCGCGGCCACCACCACCCGCAGCCGCCTTGACCATCACCGGCAATCCAATGCGCAGCGCTTCAGCACTCAGGGTTTCATCATGCTGGTCGTCGCCCTGATAGCCGGGCACGCAGGGCACGCCGGCGTCGAGCATCAGGCGTTTGGACGCCGACTTGTTGCCCATGGCACGAATCGACGCTGCATCCGGACCAATGAAGATCAGTCCGGCGTCGACGACTGCCTGCGCGAAGTCGTCGCGCTCGGACAAGAATCCGTAGCCCGGGTGTATCGCCTCCGCACCGCTACGCCGGGCCGCCTCGATTATCTTTTCTGTGACCAGGTAAGACTCCGCCGCTGGCGCAGGTCCGATACAGACTGCCTCGTCGGCCGTGCGCACGTGCAGCGCGTCCCTATCCGCCTCGCTGTACACCGCTACAGTGCGATAGCCGGCACGGCGCGCGCCGGTGATCACACGCACCGCGATCTCCCCCCGATTCGCCACCAAAACCTTGTTGAATCCCTGAGTCATCGTCGATCGACCGCCATTGATTGTGAATACGGATTGAGCGCCAATACCGCTCGGATTACGTCTGGCGTGCCCAACGCGGCGTGCGCTTCTGCATGAAGGCGCTCAGACCTTCCGAAACCTCGTTGCCGCGCACGCAGGCGGCGAACTGTTGCGCCGCATCGTCGAGCACCGCATCCATCGCCTGGCGCCCGACGTTCAGCACGATGGCCTTGGTGTTCACCAGATCGGCCTTCTGCTCGGCCGTGGTGGCCTCGTCGGTCAGCTGGTCGAGTTCGGTGAGCAGCGCCACCGCTGCCGCCTCGTCCTC
>JBFFJL010000518.1:0-2738 GCA_041555955.1 Nevskiaceae bacterium | reverse complement strand
GTGGTCAGCATCAGCAGCGGGGTGAACTTGTAGTAGGGCAGCTGGCGCAATTGCTTGACCAGGGTGATGCCGTCCATGTTCGGCATGTTGACGTCGCACAACACCAGCTTGAAGCGTTCCTTCTTGGCCAGCTCCAGCGCCGCGACGCCATCCTCGGCCTCGGCGACATCAAAGCCGGCGGATTTGAGCGTAAACGCAACCATCTGACGCATGGACGTCGAGTCGTCAACAGCAAGAATGCGGTTCATTCGGATTCCCGGGAAAGTTCCAACAAGTTCGTCATACCTAATAGTCCGGCGGAGTCGCACAGGGCCGCGGACGGACGGCGCCATTGCGTGCGATACCCGGCAGCGCGGCGGTCACGGAAGAACATGCCCAGCAGCTGAAGCGCAGCGGTATGCACACGCGTCACCTCGTGAGCGTCGAGAATCAGCGGCGCCGAATCTTCGAGCGTTGCAGAAAGACGCTGCTGCAGTTCGCGCGCGGATTCGATACCCAGGTCCGCCGGAAGTTTGACCGCCGCGCGTCGTGACGCGGTCTTTGCCCTGCCCGACGCCTTGCCTGTCGTACTCATCGCCGCTCCTGGTGTCATCGATCTGACCGCCGACCCGCCGTCACGCGGGACTGATGTAGGCGATGGGAGCAACTTCTGTTCCCGCTCCGACTCGCCTTGATGGCGTTGTCCCCAGGGGTTCAAGGGCAAACGCTTGTCTGTATATCGGCGTCGGCGAAGCAGGACTGATCAGAGTAGGGATGGAAGGATGCGTTTGTCGGGGCAAACGGTTAACGGCACTCAGCGTTCGCTGAGGCATTTGGCGCCGTTGACCACGGCTCCGGGATCGAGCAGCGTCAGCATTTCGCCATCGCGCAGATACACGCCGCGTACAGGACCGCCAGACGACGCAGAACCGACGTTCGGCGACGGACGAATGGCACCGTCGATGACCTTGCGCACCTCGGCAACACCGTCGACACGCAAGCCAACGCTCTCGGCACCGTGCTCGACCACGACAACGCGCGAGTCCGGCGTGGCCGGAATGGGCGACAGGCCCAGGCAGATGCGCAGGTCCAGCACAGTGACGACATTGCCGCGAAGATTGATCACACCGCAAACCTGGCTGGAGGTCCCGGGCACCGGCTCAACTGCGGCATTGCCCAGCAGCTCCTGCACCTGCAGGATCGGCAGACCATATAGTTGCTCACCGAGTCTGAAGCAGACCCAGCGTGATACCGCGTCCTCGCGGCGGCGCAACGGGACGGCGGCGCTCATGGTGTTTCTCCTTCAGGGGTGTCGGTCGGCACGTCCGGATCCGCGGGCATCGCGGCGTCGGGTGCTTGCTCTTTCGGCGCCGATAGCGGCGCGCCATACATGACCCGCGCACCATCGGCTTCCGGCGTCAGCACCACGATCACAACGCGGCGGTTACGGTCCCGGCCCCGCGCTGTCTCGTTGCTGGCTACCGGATGGAATTCCCCCATGCCGGCCACGGTCATGCGCCTGGCATCGACGCCTTCCTGCATGAACAGATGTACCACTGTCGCGGCACGCGCCGCAGACAGTTCCCAATTCGACGGAAATGCCACGGTCGAGATCGGCATGTTGTCGGTGTGTCCCTCAATGCGCAGTTGATGCGGAAACGGCTTCAGCACACTCGCCAACCGGGCCAGAACCGGCCGTGCGGTGGGCGAAATCTTGGCCACGCCGCTGGGAAACAGAATGTCGGTATTGATTTCGATTTCCAGCCATTGTTCGTTGCGGCGCACGATCACCAGCTGCTGCTCGATCAGATCCCCCATCGCGCTTTGCACTTCGTCGGCCATCTGCTGCAGGCTCGCCGCGTTGCCGTCCTCGGGGCCGCTCTGCCCACCGGGCTGAGTTTCCTGGCCGCCCATGCGCGCGCCCGGCGTGTCTGCAGCAATGCCGGAGCGCTCCTGCTCGAAGCCACGCAGGGTCACGGTCTTGAACATCGATTCGGTCTGCGTCCCTTTCTCCGGCTTGTCGCCGATCTGGATCGGTTTGAGCGAACGCGGCGGACCGCCCAGTGCAGACGACAGCGAATCCGCGAGCACACGGTATTTGCCTTCATTGACCGACGACACGGCATACATCACCACGAAGAACGCCAGCAGCAGCGTGATCAAATCGCCATAGGGAATTGCCCAGGCTTCGTGATTGGTGTGATCTTCATGTTTGTGCTTGCGGGCCATGGCGATGGATCTAGTGCAGATAGCCCCTGAGCTTGGATTCGATGTTGCGCGGGTTTTCGCCCTGCGAGATCGAGATCAGTCCTTCGATGGTCATTTCGCGAATTCGCGTCTGCTCGGCGATCGTTGACTTCAGCTTGGCCGCGATCGGCAGGAAAAACAGATTCGCCGAGGCGATGCCATAGATCGTCGCGGTGAACGCTGCGGCGATGCCGTGTCCCAGCTTGCTGGGGTCGGCCAGATTCTTCATCACCGCCATCAGCCCCAGCACAGCGCCGATGATGCCCAGGGTCGGCGCATAGATCCCCATGCCTTCGAACACCTTGGCTCCTTGCTGATCGAAATGTTCGTGGGTCTGCAGCTCGACTTCGAGGATGTTGCGGATCGCGTCCGGCTCGGCGCCGTCGACCAGCATCTGCAGGCCTTTCTTGATGAAGGGGTCGGACTCCGCCTCGACCGAGCCTTCCAGCGCCAGCAGGCCCTGCTTGCGCGCGATCCCGCTCCACTCGACGATGCGCTCGATCAAGCCCTGC
>JBFFJL010000517.1:0-2752 GCA_041555955.1 Nevskiaceae bacterium | reverse complement strand
TGACCGGCTTCGTGCTGATCACCTGGTCAGCATCGTTCACCTATCTGGAAATGCAACGCTACTGGCACCCGCGCTGACTTTGCCCACCCTTGGATCGCGACTAAGCGCGCGCGTGATCCCGCTCAGCGTGCTTCAGATGATGCAGGACCAGATGCTCGATCCGCGGCAGCAGCGCACGCGGCAGGTCATGCCCCATGCCCTCGATGATCTCCAGCCGCGCGCCCGGAATATGCCGCGCCAGATCATGTGCTGCCGCCACTGGCACCAGAGGGTCCTGCTTGCCATGGATGATCAGCGTTGGTGTTTTCAATCGCTGCAGCTGCCGCACTCGACTCGGCGACGCCATGATCGCCGCAGTCTGTCGCGCCATGCCCTGGGGGTGATGATTTCGATCGAACTGCCGTTCGACCTTCGCGCGCAGTTCGTCATCGTGATCCCGGAAGTCCGGGCTGCCGATCAGACGCCAGGTCTGAATGCCGTGGTCAATCAGCCCTTGACGATCAAGCCGCGCCGGTCGCCGGATCAGTCGCATCTGCAACTTGAGGCTCGCCCCCGGCACCTTGCGACTGCCACTGTTGGACATGATCGAGGTCAGACTTCGCACCCGTGATCCGTACTGGGTGGCCACCTGCTGCGCGATCATGCCGCCCATCGAGACGCCGATCAGGTGGGCGGTCTTCAGCTTCAGCGCATCCATCACGGCGACCGTATCCGCCGCCATTTCCACCAGGGTATAGGGCGCCTTGAGCGGCAGCCCGAGACGATAGGCCAGGCCCATGCGCAGCAGGCGCGGCTTGCCCAGATGATCGAGCTTGCTGGACAGTCCGATGTCCCGATTGTCGAAACGGACCACGTAATAGCCGCCGGCCGCAAGCGCTTCGCAGAAGCTGTCTGGCCACATCACCAGCTGGCCACCTAGTCCCATGATCAACACGATCGCCGGCCGCTTCGCATCGCCGAAGGTTTCGTATGCGAATTCCAGCCCACCCGCTCGTATCGTTGTCATGCCTGCCCTCGTGGTGATCCGGGCATTGTGGCACGCGCGGTCGAGGCAGATCAGCGGCGCATCGTGGGAGCGCGACGACGGCGCGGGCGCAACATCCCGGCCAGCTCCAGCTCGAAATCCGCAATCAGCGCATCGGGATCGGGAATCAGCGCGACATCGGACGACACGCCGACACTGACACGGCCGGCGTAGCTGAACAGACTGATGCCGATGCCGATGTGCCCGGTCTGCGGCGGCCAGAACACCACGCCGGTCAAGCGCGATCCGGCAAAGCGTAGTTCCTGCTGCGGCCCCGGTAGATTCGACACGACCGCCACCGCCTTGTCGGCCAGCAGATTGATCAGACGCTTCTCCAGCGCCAGCGGCATATGTCCAGCGGCGCCCAGACCGATCAAGGTCGCGCGCGCTTCCGGCGAATGCTTCAGTGCCTGGGTGCGCTCAGTCACCAGGCGCAGGCGTTCATCAAGATCCTCGACTCCCAGGGGGAGGTCGAGCAGCACCAGTCCAAACCGGTTGCCCAGTTCGCCATCGTTCTGTGAACGCAGATTGACCGGGACCGAAATCCGCAGGTTGTGCCCTTGCGCCGCTTCCGGGTGTGTCCGTCGCAGATAGCGGGTGAATGCTCCAGCCAGTGCGCTGACAAAAACATCGTTGATCTTGATCGCGTGCCGGCGCGCGTAGCGCTTGATCGGAGCGAACTCAATGCCGCGGGTCCAGGCCACCGCCCGCTGTCCATCCAGCGGACGCCGAAAGCAGGCCGGATTGTCATCAGGGAGGCTCAGCACACGGCCCGCTGCGGCCATCACGCCACGCCCTGTGCGCAGCTGATCGACAATCTGGGCTGGGTGACGCAGATCCTCACGGATCAATTGCTGCACCGACTCCAGCTGCCGATTGAGCGATTCCAGTCCATCAATCAAGCGCGCCAGCGGGCCGTGGTGATGCGGCTGACCTGCCGGCGCAACTGGCGCCAACGCGTCGTCGGTGCAACTCATCAAGACCCGGATCAGCGCAATACCGTCGGCGACCGCATGGTGCGCGCGGAACAGGACCGTGACCTGACCCGAATTCCGCACAAAGAAGGTCATCCGCCACAACGGCATCGCGCGGTCCAGCGCAGCGGCCAGCTCGCGTGCCACGGCGTGACGCAGATCGTGCTCGGGACCGTCTTCGTTGAGCTGGTAGATTCGCAGGTGATAAGCCACCGTCAACGGACCGTCATCGCGCCAGATCAGGCCGGTGCTGTGCTCGTCAGGGCGTTGCGAAAACCGCCGGTAGCGCAGCAGACCTTCAAGCAGGCGACGCGAAAGCAGCTCGATATCATCGACGTTCGTCAGCTCCAGAATGGCGCTGACCACCATCGGATTGTGCGGCTCGTCCATTTCGAGCCACGCGCGATCGACAGCGGCCATGGGCTCGCCGTGAACGTGTTTTGTCATGGTGTCTGCGCTCCTCCGGACTACTCCGGCACTTAATATATAGGTATGCCGCAGAGCCATGAGGTGGCGATGACGCAGATCATTTGCCCCCGCACAGCCGGCGCCCCTGCCGGCAATCCAGAGCGGCGGGTATGCTGACCGCCATTAAACCCGGGGGAGACCCACAATGCAGTTGCGGGACAACCATGATTACGATCCGACCTGGATGACCAAACGCCGGGTCAAGGCGCCGATCCCCGACCGTGCGGACGTCGCGATCGTCGGCGCCGGCCTCGGCGGCCTGACCGCAGGCGCCTATCTGGCGCAG
>JBFFJL010000516.1:0-2753 GCA_041555955.1 Nevskiaceae bacterium | reverse complement strand
TACAGCGCCAGCGTCAACGACGCGTCGTGCGGAAGCTCCTGCGCCCAACTCATCAGATAGGACTCGGCACCGGGCTCAAGATCACGCTCGGAGAATGGAGAGGGGTCAAGCGAATTGAACAGCTGCTGGATGTTGCGCAGCTGAATCTGCATCCGCCCTCGCCCTGCAGCGCCCACTCCGGACAAGCGCAAGCCCTGTCGACGCGAATCAGGCAGCGAGCGCCCAGTCGCTGGAAACGTTGCTCAGACCAACCGGCTCGGCCAACTCGGCCAGTCGCGCGCGGTCACGCAAGGCCAGGGTCTTGTCGCGGGATTCGAGCACGCCCTGGTGCTCCAGCCGCGTGATCACGCGGCACACCGTTTCGGTTGCAAGACGCAGATAGTTGCCAATGTCACGCCGCGTCATCGGCAGGCGAACGCGATCCTCAACGCCGCCCAGGCGACTGGCCATCGACAGCACGAATGCGGCGACGCGCTGCTCGGCAGTGTAGTCGCCGGACAGCGACAGCGCGGCCGACAGCTCATGGCTGGTGCGCTGCAGCAGACGCTGCATCACAACCGGCGACTTCTGCGCCAGCTCTGCAATACGGGCACGCGGAATCACGCAAACCTGTGACGGCTCGACCGCTGCCGCGCCGCAGGGATGGCGATCACGCGCCAGCGCGTCGAGTCCGATCAGATCGCCCGGCAGATGGAAGCCGCGAATTCGCTCGTTACCATCCTGATCGACCGTGAACGACTTGATGCAGCCGGCGCGGACCAGATAGAGATTCTCGGCGACGTCGCCGGCGGAAAACAGCGCACCGTTGCCTGGGAACACCGGCATATGCGTCAGCACTGCATCGTTCCACTGATTCAGAGCCTCCATCGACACGCCGCCGGTGAAGCAGCGGCTGCCGGCAGGGCAGATCGAGCAATTGGGCTTGCAGCGCGAGCTGGGTGCGGAATCGAAGGCCATGGTGCATCTCCCGGTGAACGTGGGATGCAGATTGATCTTTTTGCCACCCGGAAAACATTCGGAGCTTCCGCAGACCCCACTGCGGAAACTACGTATTCACGGTGATGTCACAGTGCCGCCAACTACGAACTATTACTTTTACTTTCAATGTCTTGAAATTCAATTAACGCAGACACGCCATCACACCTGACGCAGTGTCAGCACCAGCTTGACCAGCTGCGCCAGAGACCGCACTTCCATTTTCTGCATCACCCGCGCCCGATGCAGCTCGACAGTCCGCTCGCTGATATCCAGATCCAGAGCGATTGCCTTGTTGGCACCGCCATCAACCAGCATCTGTGCCACTTCGCGTTCGCGCGCGGTCAACGATGACCAGCGTGCCTGGATTTCGTCGGTGCGCTGCAGTTCGGCACGTTCCCGCGCATCCTGTTCCAGCGCCTTCTGCACGCGACGAATCAGGTCTTCGTCATTGAACGGCTTCTGCAGGAAATCGAACGCACCGGCGCGCATTGCCTCGACTGCCATCGGCACATCGCCGTGACCGGTGATGAAGATCAGCGGCATCGAGCAGCGTCGCTCACTCAGCACCCGCTGGACATCCAGCCCGCTCATTCCAGGCATGCGGACATCAATGATCAGACAGCCGGGGTGTTCCGGCGAATACTCGCGAAGGAACTGCTGCGGATCGTTGAATGTCCGCGTACGCAAACCCACGCTGCGCAGCAACAGGCTGACGCTGTCGCAGATCGGCTCCTCGTCATCAACGATGAAGACGGTGACTTCCTGGTCGTTCACTACAGCTCCCCCTCTTCCGCCGCCGGCAGCCGCAGCGCGAATGTCGTCCCACCCTGCTCATTCAAGAAATAGCTCAACTCGCCGCCGTGCGCCGCTGCGATGGACTTGCAGATCGACAAACCCAGCCCCATCCCTTGTGGCTTGGTCGTGAAAAACGGCTCAAACAGTCGCTGCACCACCGTCGGCGACAAGCCGGGTCCGCGATCGGATACGCGAATTTCAATCCAATGTGGCTCCGGCGTCAGTGTTTCCAGGGTGATGTCGCCAGCGATACCCGCATCGTTCATGGCCTCCATCGCATTGCGCACCAGATTCAGCACGATCTGCTGGATCTGGATGCCGTCGCCGGAGATCGGCGGCAGTTCCGGTATCAGGCGCAGATTCAAATCAAAACCGTCGCCCCTCAGCTCGAATTCGACCAATCGTGCGACATCCCGCACCAACAGATTGCTGTCGAGCAACTTGCGCTCGGCATCGGCCCGCTTGGCCAGCGCACGCAATCCGCGGATGACCTGGCCGGCACGCTCCGCCTGGGTCGCGATCTTTTCAAGAATGCTCAGCATCTCGCCGGCACTGGCCTGATTGCCCAGCATCATGCGCCGGCACGCGCTGGCATAGCTGGCAATGGCCGTGAGCGGTTGATTCACCTCATGCGCAATGCCGCTGACCATCTCGCCCAGCGTGCCGATGCGGCCCACATGCGCAAGGCGATCACGCAGCTCGTCAGCTTCACGATTGGCTTCGAACAGCGCGGTGCGGTCGACAATCTCGCCAATCAGCATCAGCGGCCGCCCCATCTCGTCGTCCACCACTGCGGCGTAGTGGGTCGCGTGAATCACGCTGCCGCTCTTGTGCAGATACCGCAGTTCGCAGCTGCAGCTGCCGCCCTGCTCACGGAGCCGCTGAAAATGGGCGTCGGCGATCGACTGGTCGTCGGCATCAATCAGGTCCAGATGCCGCATTGGCCCCAATTCTTCAGCGGAATAGCCCAGCAGCTCGGT
>JBFFJL010000515.1:0-2759 GCA_041555955.1 Nevskiaceae bacterium | reverse complement strand
GCGCCCGGCGTGCCGATGACGGCAACGACCTGATTCATCTGTGGACCCCGGATCGCGGTTGCCTGACGGCCAGCCGGCGCGGCAGCGACATGGTGGTCCAGGCCAGCGACTGGCCGGTGGTTGAAGCCTTCGGCGAACGCCGCAGCTACAGCCAGGCCATTCACGCCAGGATCTCGATGCAACGGGATATCCGCGCCGCAGCGCACGACCTGCATCGGCGCGTGATCGAGCCCTACCGGGTGGCGTTGAGCAACGCCCGGCGTGAAGCCGCAGCCTATCGGGAGCTGGTGGTCGACGTCGCCGACTGCTTCGACCGCTGTGGCTTTGCGGCGCAGGAAGTCCACCGTGCCGGCCGCACCCTGCAGGCGCGTCGGCCCTGGGATGCGCTGGACCAGTCCGACGCCCGCGTGCCCAGCAGCAGCTCGGTCACGGTGACACTGCAGCCGAATGCGGCGCTGGGCAGTTTTGAAATGCACTTTCTATCCCTGCAGGAACTGGCCGAGCTCAACGAATTCGTCTCGACACTGATGCTGCGTCGCCGCCCCAGACTGCGGCTTTGCGGCTAGCGGCATCGCCCGGTTTCTGGCGCCGGCGAAGCTCAAGCCGCGTGCTCCAGCAAACCCACATCGCTGAGCGCGGCGTCGAGCTGACCCCAGCGCTGTTCCAGGCTGCCGGTGATGCCGATCGACAGCCGCACCAGACCCGGACTGATGCCGGCGCGGTTGCGCGCATCATCTGACAGCTCGCTGGAGGTGGACGCCCCCGAGCACGACATCAGCGTTTCGAAATAACCCAGGCTCACCGCCATGAAGCCGAAGCGATAGCGGTTCTGCAGCAGCTCCATGAAGTCATCGGCGCGCGCGCGCGTTTCCAGATCGATGCACAGAACCCCGCCGTAGCCATAGTCAGGATGCGCCAGCTGTGTCAGCAGCGCGTGGCCCGGATGGCTTTGCAGGCCGGGATAGATCACCGGCACGCCCTGGACCGTCATCCGCTCGGCAAACACCTTGGCACGCCGGCTGTGCTCGGCCACACGCAGCGCCAGATGCGGCAGCCGCAGGCTCAGCTCGAACGCCTGACGCGGATCCATCGTCGGCCCCAGCAACATCAGCGAGCCGGTGTGCAGATCCATCAGCTGCTGGATGAACGCCGTGCGACCGACCACGGCGCCGGCAACGATGTCCGACGCGCCGCTGATGAACTTGGTCAGGCTGTGCACCACCACATCGGCGCCATGCTGCAGCGGGCTGATGATCAGCGGGCTGAACGTGTTGTCGATCACCAGCGTCGCGTCATGACGGTGCGCAATCTGCGCCAGCCGCGGAATATCCGCGATCTTCAAGGTCGGGTTGGCGATGGCTTCGGCGTACAGCACACGGGTGCCGTCGCGGCAGGCCCGCTCGACCGCGTCCAGATCGCTGATATCCACGAAGTCGGTGCTGATCCCGGCCTTCTCGCTCAGATAATCATTGAGCAGCGCGTACGTGCCGCCGTAGATCGTGTCGCTGGCGACGATGTGATCGCCATGACCGCACAGCTGCAGCAGCGCCGCGGAGATCGCGCCCATACCGCTGGATGTGCAGTAGCCCGCTTCGGCGCCTTCCATCGCGGCGAGCTGATGGCCCAGTGCGTAGACCGTCGGATTGAAGTGACGCCCGTACAGGTAGCAGCCGCCGCTGTCCGGGCCGCGCCGGCCCTGGAAGATTTCGGGCATGACCCCGGCATGCATCACCGTGAACGTGGTGCTCGCCTCGATCGAAAGATTGACGCCGCCGTGCTCGCCGAATTCATGGCGTGCAAGCGCCATCGCTGCAACCGGATCAAATGGCGTCGGAACTGGTTTCATGATGCGTCTCCTCGCATGCCGCACCGCGCTTTATGGGTCCACTATGAACCGGCGCTGAACCAAATGTCTTGATCCCGATCAAGTCGCGGCAAAAATTCCAGACGTCGGTCGATGCGCGGTAATTTCCGGTGTTCCTGAACGTCCTGCGTTGTTAGACTCGCCCGGCTATGAAATTTCACTCACACCGTCACTCCGCATTCCTCTTCTCCCTCCCGCTGCTGCTGAGTGCCGTCCTCGCGCCGGCCGTGCACGCCGCAGAAAAGACCCAGTACATCGACGACGAAATCAGCGTCACCGTGCGTGACGCGCCGCGTAACGACGCCGGCTACCTCGGCGTCATCCGCAGTGGTGATCGCGTCACCGTGCTGGAGTCGCTGGGCCCTGAAAGCTTTGCCCGCGTGCGCACTGCCAACGGCACCGAAGGTTGGATTACCGCGCGCTTCTTGTCGGATGAGCCGGCCGCCAAGGACCAGGTCGACAGCACCAAGCAGGCGCTCAAGACCGCCGAGGCCCGGATCAAGGAGCTCGAAGATGCGCTGGGTCAGGCGCAGGGCAGCCTGGACAAAGCCCGCCCGGCGCTGGAGCTGGCGCAGGACAATGACCGTCTCAAAGGCGAGATCGCCGAACTGCAGCGCGCCAGCGAAGAGGTCAAGGCACGCTTCAACGAGCAGAAGGCGCGGCGCAAGACCATGCTCACCAGCGCCGGCCTGATCGGTGCGGGTGTCCTCGGTGGCCTGATCCTGCCGTGGCTCGGACGCACCGGCCGCCGCCGTCGCTACAGCGAATTCTAGGAGCGTGGGCGGTAGAAACACGCGCGGCTGCGACTTCGCCCTTGCGGTCATCTTCGGCCCCGATTTTGGGCCAATAGTCCCTGCTATTGCCCCAAAATCGCCATCCGAACCTGCCTCGAAAG
>JBFFJL010000514.1:0-2768 GCA_041555955.1 Nevskiaceae bacterium | reverse complement strand
CCGCACAGACCGCCGCCTTGGCTGCGCCAGCTTCGGCGCTGCCTTGCGTGAACGGATCCTGAGCCGCGGTTTCCGCCCACACCGTCAGCGGGGCGAACAGCAGTGCAGCCAGCAATACGCGCTTCATTCCTAGGAACTCCCGAGATAGACCGCAGCGCGGCGGTCCTTCGTCCCGGCGCCGTCTGCAGAAATTGTGATGCTTTCGAGCGCGTGATTTTACATGGCCGGACGGCAGATGGCATATCGCGGCGACGGACCGGTATCCTTGATGTCGCCAGATCCCTGAAATCATGTCCAAACCAATCCCCAATCCCATCGCCGGCGCCCGCTTTCTGCTGTCCTGCGCGCGCCTCAATCAGCTCCCGGTCGACGCGCGTCCTGAAGTCGCCTTCGTTGGTCGCTCAAACGCCGGCAAGTCCAGCGCGCTCAATGCCTTGTGCGGTCAGAAGGCGCTGGCGCGCGTCAGCAAGACGCCGGGACGCACCCAGCTGATCAATCTGTTCGAAGCCGCTCAGGGACGCATCGCCGATCTGCCCGGCTACGGATATGCAAAGGTCCCCAAGGACATCAGCCGCGACTGGGGCAAGTTGATCGGCGCCTATCTGGAGAGGCGCGAAAACCTGCGCGGCCTGGTCCTGATCATGGACGTGCGCCACCCGATGACCCCGTTCGATCAGCAGATGATCGACTGGGCGGTATCGCGCCAGATTGCCTGTCATATCCTGCTGACCAAAGCCGACAAACTCAGCTACGGCGCGTCCAAGAACACGCTGCTCGGCGTGCAGCGCGCGATTGGGTCGAGCGAAGCGCTGACAGCCCAGCTATTCTCAGTACCGGCAGGCTTGGGGGTGGATGCCTGCCGCGAGCGTCTCGGTGACTGGCTGGGAGCTGGGCGCGATCCTGCGGAGTTCGAATCGAGTGAGGGAATCGACGGACATGAGTAGCCCACCGCTGCCACGCAGCCTGATTCGGATGTTGGGGCGCCGGCGCGCGCACGCGCTGGTCGGCTGGACGATGCTGACGGTGACCACGGCCGCGATCGCGCTGGTGGTCGCCCTGTTGTTCGATGTCATCGTTGCGCAGCTTCCCGAGGGGACGGGCCTGCCGGCAACGCTGAACTGGTTGCGCTTGCACTTCCCGATCATCGTGTTCTGGCTGCTGTTCCTGATCTCGGCACGCGTGGTCTGGAATGAATACGAGAAGGAACCGCAAGCCTCAGTCCGCGCATCATTGCGACGTCACCTGGGTCGCCATCGCAAGCGCGGTGCGCAAACCAGCCAGGCCGATCTCACGACGGCGGAGCAGCGAACACAACAGCTCGGCGCCGTACTGCAGATGAACCGCAGCCTGCGTGAGCGACTGGCGCGCACGCTGGCCGACCAGCAGGGGGGCATCAAGCTGCGCGACAGCCTGCTGAACATGGCGCAGGAAGCCTTGCTGATGACGGACGCCGCGGGCGTCGTGCTGGGCGCCAGCCCGGCAGCCGCAACCTTGCTGCGTTGCCCGCGTGAGAGTCTGATCGGGCGCCGTTTTTCCGACAGCGTGCCGCTCTATCAGGACGATCGCGACCAGTTTCGTGACTACCCACTTGCGAACTTCCTGACGCGCGTGCTTGAGGCAACCTCATCGATCCCGCAGATCCAGCAGGCGCGGCTGTTGAATCATGAAAACGAACCGGTTCCGGTGCTCGTGACCAGTTCATCCGTGGTCGACGTCAAGAACGTCGCGCTGGGCGCCATCGTGCGCATCAACCGCACCGACAGCGAGTTCACACCTGCAGCGCCGCAACACCCAGGGCTGTCATTGGCTGATGCCGAGATGGAGAACTGGACCACGACGCTGCTGTCGCGCGAACCGTTCGAGCGCCGCGTCGATGAACTGATCGCCGAGGCCAAGGCTTCCGGCACCCAGCATGTGGCGCTGTTTCTGCGCATTGACGACCTCGACCGCATCAATGACGACAAGGGTTATTGGGCAGGCGAACAGGCCTTGTGGCATGCGGCCAAGAATCTGGCGATGTCGATCGTCGAATCCGGCACCGGCTACCGCTATTCAAACGCGCGCTTTGCTGCGCTGTTGATCGGTCACGACGAAGCCCGTGCGGCCGAAGTCGCCGAACGCCTGCGGCTGCACGCCGAGAACAATGCGCTGATCTGGAATGGTCAACAGATCCGCTGCACCTTCAGCATTGCGCTGGTGCCGATCACACGCGACACCTCGGAACGCGCTGACCTGCTTGCAGCGGCCGAAACGCTGCTGTCCGAAGCCAAGAATCGTGGCGGCAACCAGGTTCTGCAGCGGATTCCCGACGAAGCGGCGAAGAATCGCCATCGCGAAGACCAGGTCTGGCTGGACTGGCTGCTGCCCCGGATGAAGGATGGTCGCGCGCATCTGATCTCCCAGGAGATGCGTCCACTGGCCGAAACTGACGGGCTGCCGCTGATGGAGTTCTTCATCCGCGTCGAAGACGACGACGGTGTCTGGCTGGAGCCCGGTCACTATCTGCCGGCGGTCGAGCGGCTGCGCCAATCGCATCAGGTGGATCTGTGGACGCTGCGCAGCCTGATCGCCGCGGCAGTCAACAATCCAAATATTCTGGAATCCAACGTCGCCGTCAGCCTCAATCTGGCGCCCTCGTCGCTGCTCGAGCCAGAATTCGGCACCGCGGTGTTTGAACTGCTGGCGGCGTCCGATGTCCCCGCAGAGAAGCTGTGCCTCGAAATAGGCGAGGGCTTTGCGATCAATCAGACCTCGGTGGTCCAGCGCTT
>JBFFJL010000513.1:0-2774 GCA_041555955.1 Nevskiaceae bacterium | reverse complement strand
TGGGAAAATTTGCAGCGGTGCTGGGGCCGGCTCTGGTCGGCATCACTGCGCAGCTGACCGGGAATCCGCGTTTGGCAATTTTGTCGCTGCTGGTTTTCTTTGCGATCGGCGCGATCCTGCTGGTGCGCGTACGTGATCCGCTGCGGGTCTGAGCGCGCACGGCCGCCGGAGCTGCGGCTGCGACTACAATACCCATCCCATTTATTGACCTGACGCTCGCCGTGCTCGATATCAAGACCCTGCGTACCGACCCTGAAACCGTTGCCGCTCAGCTGGCGCGTCGTGGCTTTGTGTTTGATGTCGCGGCATTCCAGGAGCTGGAAACCCGCCGCAAGACGTTGCAGACGCGCAGCGAGCAGCTCCAGGCCGAACGCAACAGCCGCTCCAAGGCCATCGGCATGGCCAAGGCCAAGGGACAGGATATTGCGCCGCTGAAAGCCGAGGTCGATCAGCTTGGCGCGGAACAGGATCAGGTCAAGGGCGAGCTGGAATCCGTACAGAACTCACTCAACGCGCTGGTGCAGGGCCTGCCCAATCTGCCGCATGCCTCAGTGCCGGAGGGTCGCGACGAAAACGACAACGTTGAAGTCCGTCGCTGGGGGACGCCGCGCAGCACCGAAGGCGCCAAGGACCACGCCGATCTGGGCGAAGCGCTGGGCCTGATGGATTTCGCGCTGGCGGCCAAACTTACCGGTGCACGTTTCACCGTTTTGCGTGGACAGCTGGCACGGATGCATCGCGCACTCGCGCAGTTCATGCTCGACGTTCACACCAGTGAGCATGGCTATGAAGAGGTGTACGTGCCGTACATCGTCAACGCCAACAGCCTGTTCGGCACCGGGCAGTTGCCGAAGTTCGGCGATGACCTGTTTGCGCTGAAGACCGAGCATGACTGGCGTCTGATTCCGACCGCCGAAGTGCCGGTGACCAATTTCCTGCGCGACGAGATTCTTGATCCCGAGCAGCTGCCCAAGCGCTGGGTCGCGCATACGCCGTGTTTTCGCGCTGAAGCCGGCGCCGCAGGGCGTGATACGCGCGGCATGATTCGTCAACACCAGTTCGACAAGGTCGAAATGGTCCACGCCTGCCTGCCGGAGCAGTCATACGAGACGTTGGAGCTGCTGGTTTCGCACGCCGAGGCGATTCTGCAGAAGCTGGAGCTGCCGTATCGGGTCGTCAGCCTGTGTGCTGGTGACATGGGCGCCGGCGCAGCCAAGACCTACGATCTTGAAGTGTGGCTACCGAGCCAGGATCGTTATCGCGAGATTTCATCCTGCTCGAACTGCGAGGCCTATCAGGCGCGCCGCATGCTGGGCCGCTACCGCCATCCTGAAACCAAGAAGCCTGAGCTGCTGCACACCCTCAACGGTTCGGGTCTCGCGGTGGGGCGGACCCTGGTCGCCGTGCTGGAAAACTATCAGCGGCCGGATGGCTCCATCGACGTGCCGACGGTACTTCAGCCGTATATGGGGGGGCTGACGACCATCGGCGGCTGAGCGGCTGATTCGCCGACAGGTCTCAGCTGCCGCCGTCGCGCAGGCGGGTTTCGACCACGTAGTCCAGCGTGATGCTGCAAGGGGTACGGCTCTTGCTGCCACGGCATTTCAGCGTGCCGGAGATCTCGTCCTTGCCTGCGCGCACGCCGGCGGTGATCGCTGGGCCCATGTCGAATCCGGTACCGGAACAGTCGCGGTCCGGGCATTGAAATTCAAAGTAGGCCTGCATGTCGGGCACAAAAATCTGACGGTACGGCGACATGAACGGCTGGCCGGTTTCGTACATGAAACGCAGCTCAACAGCGATCTCTGCGACATTTGGCATCTGTCGCGCCAGCGTCGGGACCGACAGGTAGGCGCGCTGTCGCGATTCGCGGACCCGAGGGTCGATCGCGCGGGGATGATTGGCCATTAATTTACTCCTGAGCCTATCTGAACAAATAAATCGGCGCCGACGCAGCGTCGGTCGCAACACCAGCTTGCCCGGGCAGCGCGGCGATGCAATGCAGCAGCGCCAGCGCTGACTGCAAGCTCAGCGTTTCTTCTTCTTCTCAGCCTTTGCAGCGCGCTTTTCCGTGAGGTTTTGCGCAGGCTTCTTCTTGGTTTCCTTCTTGCGGTCCATGCCCTTACTCACCGTTAGCATCCTTGGTGGCTTCGGTTTCGGGCACGGCTTCAGTCGCGCCGTCTTCGGCGGGAACTTCGCGCGCGGCAAGTTTCTTCAGGCGCTTCTCTTCCTGCTTCTGATTCTTCTTGATTTCCCGCTGGCGTTTATCGAAGCCGTAATTGGGTTTGGCCATGTGTTCTTCCGCTGGTAAATGGACCGATTTGCGCGTTGCTGATTCCAGCGTGGCGCTGTAAGTTGCGTGCGGCGGCGCGTCTGGTTGCGCCGCCTGAAACTGAAACCGTCGAGGGGCGCTATGCGCCGGGATCAGTGGTTGTCTGCGCTGCAGCGCAATTAAATATCAGAGGCCAGATCCGGCAGTTCCAGCTCGACGCGAGAAACCTGAACTGCAGGCAGATCCACTTCTTCAAGTACCGTTCTGTCGACGAAGCCTTCAGCCATTTCCTTCAGTGCAAGGACAGTGGATTTATGCGTGCCCCAAGGCAGGTGCGCTTCAGCGCCACGGGCCAGCTGGCGTGCGCGCTTGGAGGCCACCAAGCAGAGATCAAAATGATTGGGAATACGTACCAAGCAGTCTTCAGCGGTAACTCGCGCCATGGGTCATTCCGGGGGATCACCGCAGGAGCACGGTGACCCAGTATACAGGTCGCCGCCCG
>JBFFJL010000512.1:0-2785 GCA_041555955.1 Nevskiaceae bacterium | reverse complement strand
GAATACATCGGCGGAACCTGCAAAATGTCGCCAACAAAGCAGGGCAGCACCGCTTCGATCACCGCCAAGCCCGCAGACACCTCGGAAGATTCGATGACCCGACCCTCGGCGTCCCCGGTGTCGGTACGTTCACCCAGCCGGACACGTGCGCGGTAGATCTTGTCCGAATCGAGCAGCACGCCTGACAGCTTGGTCGCCTCGCCAAGACAGATTGGCAGCATGCCAGTCGCCAGAGGGTCCAGACTCCCGGTATGCCCTGCCTTTTCGGCCTGATACAGAGACTTGACCCGCTGCAGCGCGTGATTGGAGCTCAGCCCCAAGGGTTTGTCGAGCAGCAAAATGCCACTCACCGGCCGTTTCGGCCGCCTTGGCTTGCTCATCCCCCGCTAGCCGGCGTCGTCCGGGCTTGGCTCCGGTGGAACCAAGCCCTCAGTCGGTTCCGCGTTCTCTGCCGCCCGTTCGGCATCCCGCCGTACGGCGTCCCGGATCAGCACATTGAGACGATCGGATTGACGCATCGCAACGTCCGGCACGAAGCGCAGATTGGGCGTATAACGCAAGCGCAGATTGACTCCCAGCGCACGCCGCAGACGCCCCGCAGCATTGTTGAGTCCAGTGACGGCTTCCGCCAGCCGTGCGTCGTCGCCAAGCAGGCTCACCGAAATTTTCGCGCTGCGCATATCCGGCGAAACATCAGCCTCGGTTACGGTTACGCCGAACACACGCGGGTCGGACAATTCGGTCCTAATCAGCCCCGCCAGCTCAGTCCGCAGCTGCGTGTTCAGGCGAACCTTTCTGGAATATTCCTTCACACTGTCTCGCGCAGAATGATCTCGGCCGCCGGCACACTAAGCTGCGGCAGAAACCGTGCGCCTGACTTCGACGCGCTGGAAGCATTCAATCTGATCGCCCGACTTGACATCGTTGTAGTCCTTGACGCCAATGCCGCACTCGGTTCCTGCCTCGACCTTCTGCACGTCGTCCTTGAAGCGGCGCAACGATTCAAGAACACCCTCGTAAATCACCGTGTTGTTGCGTAGCACGCGGATCGGAAGGCTCTTCTGCACTGAGCCTTCAATGACCAGACAGCCTGCAATGCTGCCCAGAGTCGAACTGCGGAACACATCGCGAACCTGCGCGATGCCGACAATCTGCTCGCGGGTTTCGGTGCCCAACAGGCCCGACACCGCGTTGCTGACGTCATCAATGATGTCGTAGATGATCGAGTAGTAACGAACATCAACACCGGTATCCTGAATTCGCTTGCGCGCAGCGGCGTCCGCACGCACATTGAATCCGATGATGATGGCCTTGGATGCCGCAGCCAGATCGACATCGGATTCACTGATGCCACCAATCCCGGAGGTCAGCACATTGACGCGAACTTCTTCGCTGGGAATCTTGCGCAACGCATCGGAGATGGCTTCAGCAGAGCCCTGAACGTCCGACTTGATCATCAGGTTGAGCTGCTTGACGTCGCCCTCGCCCATCCGGGCAAACACCTGATCCATCCGCAAGGCATGCGACTGAGCGAGCTTCTGCTCACGCAGCTTCTGCTCACGCAGCTCTGCGAGTTCGCGCGCACTCCGTTCGTCTGCAACCACAACCACATCATCACCCGCATCCGGAGCACCGGACAGGCCGAGAATCTGCACCGGAATCGACGGTCCAGCTTCCTTGGTGGGCTTGCCGGTCTCATCGAACATCGCGCGTACGCGGCCGAAATGCGGGCCCGACAGCACAACGTCGCCCTGCTTCAGGGTGCCGGCACGCACCAATACTGTCGCAACCGGCCCCCGACCCTTTTCGATCGACGCCTCCAGAATGTTGCCTCGCGCCAGCGACTCGACAGGCGCTGTCAATTCAAGAATTTCCGCTTGAACCAGCAGTGCGTCAAGCAAGGCATCGACGCCTTGCCCGGTAACCGCGGACACGCCCACGATCTGGACGTCACCGCCCCACTCTTCGGCAATCACGTTTTCTTTGGACAGCTCGGTCTTGACCCGATCAATGTCCGCATCCGGCTTGTCGATCTTGGTCACAGCGACCACGATCGGCGCGCCGGCGGCACGCGCATGCTGAATCGCCTCACGCGTCTGCGGCATCACGCCGTCGTCCGACGCCACCACCAGCACCACGATATCGGTCACCTGTGCGCCGCGCGCACGCATGCGCGTAAATGCGGCGTGGCCCGGCGTATCAAGGAAGGTGATGATCCCCTTGTCCGTTTCGACGTGGTAGGCGCCGATGTGCTGAGTGATGCCCCCGGCCTCGCCCGAAGCGACCTTGGTCTTGCGAATGTAGTCCAGCAAAGATGTCTTGCCGTGATCGACATGCCCCATGATCGTGACCACCGCTGGGCGCGGCTCTTTCTCGATATCTTGCTGATCGCCGCCTGTAACCGCCTGCTCCAGACTGTCCTCAAAATCCGAGGCCTTGACCGAGCGCGCCTTGTGGCCCATTTCCTCGACCATCAGCAGCGCAGTGTCCTGATCCAAGGTCTGATTGATGGTGGCCATCAGGCCATTTTTCATCATTACCTTAATCAATTCGGTGGCCTTGACCGCCATACGATTGGCCAGCTCGCCAACGGTAATGGCTTCTGGCACCTCGACCTCGCGTACTACCGGTGCAACTGGCTTCTCGAAGACATGGACGTTATCGAAACGCACGCGTCCCGAAGGCTTCTTCGACTTCTTCTCGCGTCGCGAACCTTTCTTTCCATCTGCCAGATGCAGTTCTGTGCGTTGGCGACCACCACCAGGCGCTGCACGCCCAGCCGGCG
>JBFFJL010000511.1:0-2786 GCA_041555955.1 Nevskiaceae bacterium | reverse complement strand
CGGTACTGGCGCTCGTACCGTTCGCGTCAAGGGCTTGCTCCCCACAGGTGCGGCCTTTGAGGAAGACGTCATCCTGAACTGTGTGACCGAAGTGGCGCTCGCCAATGCTCTCGTCATGGCGGTCAACAGCGTCCAAGTGCTGACTGTTGGCTCTGGCGGGCAAAACGCTGGCAATATCTATGTCGGCGACGGCACCTTCACGGCGGGCGTTCCTGCGGAGAAGTTCTGCAAGATCCTCGACTTCAAGGGTGTGTCGGCGCAGGGCATCTACTCCTTCCCGTCGAACAGCGAGGTCTTCTTCCACGGCTTGAACGCTGGCGCTGGCCTCACGGTCGGCACCGACGTCACGGTTCGCATGAAGCATCGTGTCGATCGTGGTCCGTGGCAGGTCACGGAAGAGCAGCCGATCTCGGTTGGTTGGATGCAGAACAAGCACGTTTGGCCCGACAACCTCGGCAAAGGCCAGATCGACGTCGTAATCGAGGCAATCGCCTCCACCGGCACGGAGCCGGTCGGCGGGGATGCCTTCTTCACGCACCGCACCTGATGCAGACGGACGTAGAAGATAAGGGGCTCTCTCTCGATTGGGAGAGCCCCGGTTCTACCGCTTCAGAGTTCCTGAAGGACACGGACAGTTTTGTCCGGGGCTTGCGCGGCCCGGTCGGTTCCGGCAAGTCGGTGACATGCTGCATCGACATCTTTATCAAGGCTTGCGCGCAGAAGCCCAACAAGAAGAAGATCCGGTCGACCCGCTGGGCGATCGTGCGAAACACGAACCCGGAGCTCAAGACCACGACCATCAAGACGTGGCGCGAGTGGTTCGACGACGAATGGGGCAAGTTCACTTGGTCCCCGCCCTATACGCACATGATGAAGTTCGCCCATCCCGACGACGACGGCACCACGGTTGAGGCCGAAGTCATCTTTTTGGCCCTTGACCGTGACGACCAAATCAAGAAACTATTGTCCTTGGAGCTTACCGGCGCGTGGATCAACGAAGCGCGCGAAATACCGAAGAACATTGTCGACGCTGTCACGATGCGCGTCGGTAGGTATCCTTCCAAGCGCACCGGCGGGCCGACATGGTCCGGCGTCATTCTGGACACGAACAGCCCCAGCGAAAACCACTGGTGGCCGATTATGTCTGGCGAAGTCCCGGCTCCCGACTATCTCAGCGAAGACGAGAAGACCAACTTGGTCAAGCCGAAGAATTGGAAGTTCTACACTCAGCCCGCTGCGATGGTCGAGAATGTTTCCGAGACAGGCGCGGTCACAGGCTATAGGATGTCGGATCAGCGCGAAAACGCGAAGAACCTCCCTGCCGCCTACTACGAGAACCTGATCGGTGGCAAGGACAGAAGCTGGATTTGGGTATATGTCCTCAATCGATATCAAACGCTCAAAAGCGGGAAGCCTGTCTATACAGGCTTTCGATCCGAAGTCCACGTCGCCAAAGAGCCCCTGCTCCCCTTCAAGGGAGCCCCTGTTTACGTCGGAATTGACTTCGGGCGAAATCCTACGGCTATCTTTGCCCAGCCTCTCCATAACACTCGATGGCAGGTCTTCGCAGAGCTGCTCGGACCCGATATGTCCACCACCAGCTTTGCCAAACTGCTCCGACACGGATTGAACACGCTCCATCTCACCCGCGAGGACGACACCGGCGAGGGCAAGCCGAAGCCCATGTTCCCGCTCTACTTCATCGGCGATCCGGCAGGCGACAACCGGCCCGAAGCCGACGATGTTACGTCCTTCATGATTATGAACGCGGCGGGCATCCCCGTTGTCGCGGCGAACACGAACGATCCGCAGATCCGTATCGAGGCGGTGCAAGGGCTTCTCGACCGGCTGGTTGAAGGCAAACCCGCGCTCCTAATAAGCCCGACCTGCACAAACCTCATTAGCGGCTTGGAAGGCGGATACCAGTACCGCAAAATCAAATCATCCCTTGGGGACATTTACGATGACAAACCCAACAAAGACAGGTACTCCCACCCACAGGACGCCCTCCAATACGCCGTTATCGGAGGCGGAGAAGGCGCTCGACTTATTGGGGGAGACAGTGACTTCCGTTCTGCCAAGCACGCCGTCGCAGGAGATTTCGATCCGCTCCGACGGGAAAAGCGTCGAGCTCACCGGGCGCGAGTTCAGCGCGGTGGTTCCAAGGGAAGAAATTTCAGGGGCGGATTTTAATCACCGCTGGATCGTCGCCTTCTTCGGAGATCCCGACCGGGATCACTTCTGGTGGAGAGCCTTCACCCGGCACCGCTCCGGCTACGCTCACGCCTACGTCATGCGATACGATGCGATCGCCGAAGTGTGGTTCTTTATCGAATGGAGCCGCGCAGGGCTTGATGTTCGCACGCTCACGCGCTGGCAAGCCGTCGACAACATTGACAAACTGATGAGGGAAGCAGAGTGTTGGGAGTATACTGCCAAGCCTCGCCGGTCGGACTACAGGAAGTTCCCGCCCTTGATTATGTACTGCGTTTCAGTTATCAAGGAACTGCTCGGCATTCGAGCGTGGTGGGTCTGGACACCCTATCAGCTCGCCCGTGAACTCGAAAGGCTTGGAGCCAAAAGGATTTTTCATGAGTAAACCCAAAGCGCCGCCGCCTGATCCCTACCTCGAAGCGCAGAAAAAGAAGGCGATGGAAGAGGAAAAGGCGCGTGAGGCGGCTGAGCTCGAGCACCGCCGCGAAGAGAAGCACGCACGGACCACCGGCAAGCGCGGCGCGCAGTCGCTACTGAGCGGCACGTTTCTTGGCTTCCCTGAGGGCGGCACT
>JBFFJL010000510.1:0-2793 GCA_041555955.1 Nevskiaceae bacterium | reverse complement strand
CTGTACGGCTTCGTCGTCTTCTACGCGATCTGCGTGCTGGTCACGTGGTGGTGGTACTTCCGCAAGGGCGCGGAGTGTCCGTGCTAAGCGCGCGCGGACCGTGCGGATCGATTCGTTCTCCTGGAGCAGGCGCGTATGAGTAACTTCCTTGATCGACTGAACTTCCTGAAGCCGGCTCCGGCGCCGTTTTCCAATGGCCATGGGGCGACGCGCGACGAGGACCGCAGCTGGGAGGATGGCTATCGCCAGCGCTGGCAGTACGACAAGATCGTGCGCTCCACCCACGGCGTGAACTGCACCGGATCCTGCAGCTGGAAGGTCTACGTCAAGAACGGCCTGGTGACCTGGGAAACCCAGCAGACCGACTACCCGCGCACCCGTCCGGACCTGCCGAATCACGAGCCGCGTGGCTGCCCGCGCGGCGCCAGCTACTCGTGGTATCTGTACAGCGCCAACCGGCTGAAGTACCCGCTGATGCGCAGCGCGCTGCTCAAACTCTGGCGGGAGGCGCGCAAGACCCAATCGCCGGTGGACGCCTGGGCCAGCATCGTCGAAGACCCGGTAAAGGCCGCCAGCTACAAGTCCAGGCGCGGCATGGGCGGCTTCGTGCGCGTCACCTGGGACGAGGCCAATGAGGTGATCGCCGCTTCCAACCTGTACACCACCAAGCAGTACGGCCCGGACCGGGTCATCGGCTTCTCGCCGATTCCGGCCATGTCCATGGTCAGCTACGCCGCCGGCGCACGCTATCTGTCGCTGCTCGGCGGCGCCTGCCTGTCGTTCTATGACTGGTACTGCGACCTGCCGCCCTCCAGCCCGCAGGTCTGGGGCGAGCAGACCGACGTGCCGGAGTCGGCCGACTGGTACAACAGTCGCTACATCATCGCCTGGGGCTCGAACGTCCCGCAGACCCGCACTCCGGACGCGCACTTCTTCACCGAGGCGCGTTACAACGGCACCAAGACCGTTGCCATTACGCCGGATTACTCCGAGGTCGCCAAGCTCACCGACCACTGGCTGCATCCGAAGCAGGGGACCGACGCCGCGCTGGCGTTCGCATTCGGCCATGTGATCCTGCGCGAGTTCCATCTCGACCAGCCTTCGCAGTATTTCCAGGACTACTGCCGTCAGTACTCCGACATGCCGCTGCTGGTGAGACTGGACCGGCACGCGGACGGCAGCTACGTCGCCGGCCGCTTCCTGCGGGCGAGCGACCTCGACGGCGCGCTGGGAGAGACCAACAACCCGGAATGGAAAACACTCGCCTTCGACGAGCTCAGCGGCGAGCTGGTTGTGCCGCAAGGCTCGGTCGGGTTCCGCTGGGGCGAGAAAGGGCGCTGGAACATCGAGCAGCGCGACAGCCGCGGCCGCGAGACCCACCTGTGCCTGAGCCTGGCGGAAGCCTGCGACGACATCGTCGAAGTCAGCTTTCCGTATTTCGGTGGCGTCGAGAATGCGTACTGGAACAGCAACAAGCAGCAGGATGTGCTGAAGCGCAACTTGCCCATGCGCAAGATCATGTGCGCCGGTGGCAGCGAGATCCTGGTCGCCAGTGTCTACGACCTGCTGATGGCGCAATACGGTCTCGACCGCGGCTTCGGCGGCGATCACGTGGCCAAGAGCTTCGATGACAACGTCCCCGGCACGCCGGCGTGGCAGGAGCAGATCACCGGCGTGCCGCGGGCGGAGGTGATCCGGATCGCCCGCGAGTTCGCGCGCACCGCAGACAAGACCCGTGGCCGCAGCATGATCATCGTCGGTGCCGCGATGAACCACTGGTATCACAGTGACATGAACTACCGCGGCCTGATCAACATGCTGGTCATGTGCGGCTGCGTCGGCCAGACCGGCGGCGGCTGGGCGCACTACGTCGGTCAGGAAAAGCTGCGTCCGCAGTCCGGTTGGGCTCCGCTGGCCTTTGGCCTGGACTGGAGCCGGCCGCCGCGGCAGATGAACGGCACCTCGTTCTTCTATTTCAACTCCAGCCAGTACCGCTACGAAAAGCTCGACGTCAGCGAAATTCTCTCTCCGCTGGCCGATCCGAAGAAATACGGCGGCTCGCTGGTGGACTACAACCTGCGCGCGGTGCGCATGGGCTGGCTGCCTTCGGCGCCGCAGCTCAACTGCAATCCGATGAAGGTGGTACGCGAAGCCGAGGCCCGGGGTCTCGATCCCGTACAGCACGCGGTGGCGCAGTTCAAGTCCGGCGCGCTCGATTTCGCCTACGCCGATCCCGAGGCGCCGGAAAATTTTCCGCGCAACCTGTTTATCTGGCGTTCCAACCTGCTCGGCTCCTCGGGCAAGGGCCACGAGTACATGCTCAAGCACTTGCTCGGCACGCGCCATGGCCTGCAGGGCAAGGACCTGGGTGAGCGCGGCGCCGCCAAGCCGCAGGACGTCAAATGGCATGACGATGCCCCGGAAGGCAAGCTCGATCTGCTGGTCACGCTCGACTTTCGCATGTGCACCACGGCGCTGTACTCGGACGTCGTGCTGCCGACTGCCACCTGGTACGAGAAGAACGATCTCAATACCTCGGACATGCATCCCTTCATCCACCCGCTGTCCAAGGCGGTGGACCCCGCCTGGGAGGCGCGCAGCGACTGGGACATCTTCAAGGGGATTGCGCACGCCGTGAGCGAAATAGCGCCGGGTGTGCTCGGCGTTGAAAAAGACTTGGTGCTGGTGCCGACGCTGCACGACACGCCGAACGAACTGTCGATGCCATTCGGAGTCACCGACTGGAAACGGGGCGAGTGCGAGCCGGTTCCCGGCCGGACCATGCCGTCGATG
>JBFFJL010000509.1:0-2795 GCA_041555955.1 Nevskiaceae bacterium | reverse complement strand
TGGCGGGCCTGCTCAACGGCCCCGCGCTTGAACTCTGGACTGAACTTCCTTCGCTTCGACATGAACACTCCTTAGGGCCATTATCGGCCTTCTCGAAAGTGTCCGAGTCATCGGGGTGGAACCCGCGTGTCTCAGCGGCGATAAAAAGTCGTCCGCCTGAGAGAACAGGCACTTAGCAACGGAAGTCCGGTTTATACCGGATAAATAAAAATGGATGAGACGGAGACGTGACTCACGCTTGCGGCGCCGCGCTGCGTCTACCCACATTTCGAGTACCCACAATCCAGACACGTCGGGCAGCCGTCTTTCATGATCATCTCGCCGCGACAATCCGGGTCGGGGCAGACGCCGACGATGGCGAGGGTGTTTTCGTCATCGACCGTCGCGGGTTCACTGCTGGGGGTGTCCGTGTGCGGGTTGTCGACGGGAATGCGGTCACGGAAGCCGCGGGTGCGTTCGTAGTGTTCGGCCAGTGCTTCGACCGGGCGTTCGTTGCCGCGTTCGGTGAGGAAGCCGCGCTTGTGCAGTTCCTGCTGGATGGCCCAGGCGATGGCAGCGACTTCGGAGTCATGCACCATGCCCTTGCCGGATTTGGTCTTGCCGTACCAGACCGGGCCGCGATCCCATGACACCTTTCTCAAATCCGCGAGCGCCTTGATCAGGAAGCCACCGCGTGCGGCCAGCGACAGGGTGCGCATGGTGGCGGAAACCCATTGGTGTTCGGCGGAGGTCTGGCCGGCGGGGATGAAGAATTCCAGCGGGCGCTCGATGCAGACCGACTGGCCGCTCATGCGGCCGCAGACGACGCCGAAGCCGATGACGAAGTAGAGGGTCTTGCGTCCGCCCGCCGAAGTCAGGTTGATCTTGGTGGTGGTGGATTCCCAGCTGCCTTCCTCGCGCCGGTCAATGCGCACGGTGAGCGGGTTGATCTCGGGCTCGCTGTTGGCGGCGTGGCCGTCGCGCAGCACGTTCCAGCCGACGATGCGCTTGTCGAGTTTGGTGACCTTGTTCTGTTCTGCCATGGGTGACTCCCTGTGCTGCGTTCCACGCCTGCGGCGCGGCCCTCTCTTCCGGCCCCTCTCCCGCTGCGGGAGAGGGGAGGTGGTCAGAGCCGGCCGTAAAAGCCTTCCTTGAGCGCGTCGTACAGATTGGCGGCGGTGTAGGTGCCGCCGTCGTATTCGATCTGGGCGTTGCCGGGCACCTGCACGCGCGAGCCGTCGGCGAGCTGGAACTCGTAGACGGTGCTGGCCAGATCGGCTTCGGACACCAGCACACCCTGGTGCACTTCCGGATTGAAGCGGAAGGTGGTGCAGCCTTTCAGGCCCTGCTCGACCGCATACAGATAGATGTCCTTGAAGTCCTCGAACGCGAAGTCGGACGGCACGTTGATGGTCTTGGAGATCGAGGAATCGATCCAGCGCTGCGCAGCGGCCTGAACGTCGATGTGTTCGCGTGGGTCGGTGCCGGCGGCGGTGCCGCGGAAGGCGTCGGGCAGTTGTTCCGGATTGACGTTTGCATCGATCCACTGCCGGTATGCCAGCAGCTCGTAGGAGTCCATGCGGATCGCGCGTTTGGCCTTCTCGCCCGGCACGATCATGTTGCGGATGTAGGAGTGCGCAAAGCTCGGCTCGATGCCATTGGAGGCGTTGTTGCCGACCGACGCCGCCATGGTGCCGGTGGGTGCGATCGAGGTGGCGTGGGTGTAGCGCGCGCCGACTTCGGCGAGTTCCGCGACCAGCTGCGGTTCGACTTCGGCCACGCGTTGCAGGTGACGCGAGTAGCGCGCATGCAGCACGCGGCCGGGGACGCGGTCGCCGACGGCATAGCCGTCATGCGCCAGCTCGGGGCGCAGGGCGAGCAGCGCAGGCGTGATCTCGAACTCTTCGCTCAGGATCGGTGCTGGACCCTTTTCCTTGGCCAGCTCCAGACCCGCACGCCAGTTCTCCACGGTGAGGCGCTGGGTGACCTTGTCGGTGAAAGCCACCGATTCGGCTGAACCGTAACGCAGGCCGAGCATGGTCATCGCCGAGCCCAGGCCCAGATAGCCCATGCCGTGGCGGCGCTTGCGCAGGATCTCCTCGCGCTGCTGCGGCAGCGGCAGGCCGTTGATCTCGACCACGTTGTCGAGCATGCGCGCGAAGGTGCGCACGACCTCGCCGTAGGCGTCGAAGTCGAACTGTGCCTGTGGCGTGAAAGGATTTTTCACCAGCGAGGCGAGATTGACCGAGCCGAGCAGACAGGCGCCGAACGGGGGCAGACCTTGTTCGCCACATGGATTGCTCGCACGGATGTGTTCGGTGAACCACAGCGGGTTCATGCGGTTGTACTCGTCGACCAGCAGGAAGCCGGGATCGGAGAACTCGTAGGTCGAGTGCATGATCAGATCCCACAGGTCGCGCGCACGCACGGTGCGATACACGCGGCACGCGGTCTCGCCGCGCTCGTTGACGGTGTAGTCCTTGTCACGCAGTGGCCAGCGGCGCCAGACCAGCTGCGAGGACTCCATCTCATCCGGGAATGCGGGGAACACCAGCGACCATTCGGTGTCGTCACGCACGGCCTGCATGAAGTCTTCGGTGATCAGGCAGGACAAGTTGAACGCGCGCAGGCGGCCGTCCTGGCGCTTGGCAAGGATGAAGGATTCGATATCGGGGTGGCCGATTTCGAGGCAACCCATCTGCGCGCCACGACGGCCACCGGCGCTGGAGACGGTTTTGCACACGGCGTCGAATACGTCCATGAACGGCAGCGGGCCGCTGGTGGTGGCGCCGGCGCCGGATACCGACGCGCCGCGC
>JBFFJL010000508.1:0-2814 GCA_041555955.1 Nevskiaceae bacterium | reverse complement strand
GGCACCGCAGCGATCGAAGCGCGCGCGCGGACGACGCTGGGCATGATCAAGCAAGGCGAGACGTTTTTTCTGGTTGTCCACCGCTGATCCGTGGCGCTCGCTTGCCGCTATTGGGCCGTGATCCCTGCCGCCGGTGGCGGTAGTCGCATGGGCGTTGCGCGTCCAAAGCAGTACCTCCCGCTGCGCGGGCGCGCGCTGCTTGAATGGAGCGTGGCGCCGTTCCTGGATCTGGAATGGATTGACGGCGTGGTGGTGGTGTTGGCGCGCAATGATTCCGAGTTCGGCAAATTGCCGCTGGCGCGACATCCACGTTTGACCACGATCGTCGGTGGCAGTGCGCGGGCGGATTCCGTACTCGCCGGACTCTCGGTGGTGGCTGAGCGCAGTGTCAGCAGTTCCGAGATCCGCGTTCTGGTTCACGATGCGGCGCGGCCGTGTGTCAGCTGGGCCGACGTCGAGCGTCTGCGCGACGAGGCCAGTGATCGTGACGGCGGGCTGCTGGCGCTGCCGGTCGCAGACACCTTGAAGCGTGCTCGGCAGGGGCGTGTCACCGAGACGGTCGATCGGGCGCAGTACTGGCGCGCGCAAACACCGCAGTTGTTTCGGCTGGATCTATTGCTGACGGCGCTGCGATCGGCGAATGGGTGCAAAGCCGAGGTGACCGACGAAGCCAGTGCGATGGAGCAGGCGGGCTACGCTCCGCGGCTGGTGCGTGGCCGCGAGTCGAATATCAAGGTCACGTTTCCGGAAGACCTGAAACTGGCTGAGTTCTGGCTCGCACAACAGCAGTATCTGTCGTGAGCCTGGCTCGCCGATGTTCGCAATGTATGCCAGTCTGAAGCGATGAGTTCGCACGATCCGAATGCTGTATTACGGCGACAGCGCCCGATGCGCATCGGCCAGGGCTATGACATCCATCGTCTGGAGCCTGGTGACGGCGTGACCGTGGGCGGGGTCTTCATCGCCTGCGAATACCGCATCGTCGCGCACTCGGACGGCGATGTGCTGATTCATGCGCTGTGCGATGCGCTGCTCGGCGCGATTGCCGGTGGCGACATCGGCCATCTGTTTCCGGATGCGGACCCGCGCTTTGCCGGAGTCGACAGTCGCCAGCTGCTCGCCGAAGTCATGCGGCGAGTGCGCGAGGCGGGCTATGCAGTTGGCAACGCCGATCTGTGCCTGATCGCGCAAGCGCCGCGGGTTGCAGCCTTCGTCAATGCGATGTGCGAGGTGCTGGCTGCCGATCTGGGTGTGCCTCGCGACTGCGTCAACGTCAAGGCGACAACCAATGAAGCGCTGGACGCGATTGGACGTCGGGAAGGCCTTGCAGCGCAGGCGGTGGTCTTGCTTGAGGCCTGCGGCTAATGCGCCGATTGCATCAAGCCGCTGATTAACCTAAGATTCGCGCCCCGCGCATCTTGCTGCGTGGAATTTTGCTGTTCCCACTTGCCCCACGACGTTTCAGATGATCGGGGGCCATGCGACAAAAGTTCGCATGTTCACAAGGAGATACGATGCGTCACTACGAAATCGTGGTCATGGTGCACCCGGACCAGAGCGATCAGGTTCCGGCCATGATCGAACGCTACAAGGGCATGGTCGAGGCCGGTAACGGCACGGTCCATCGCCTCGAAGATTGGGGCCGCCGCCAGTTGGCGTATCCGATCGCCAAGGCGCACAAGGCGCACTACGTTCTGATGAACGTGGAAATCGGCCCGGAAACGCTGGACGAGTTCGAGAACGCGTTCCGGTTCAACGACGCGGTGATTCGTCGCCTCGTGGTCAAGACCGACAAGGCCGTGACGGCGCAGTCAGCGCTGTTCAAGATCCCCGAGGAAGAGAAAAAGCCTGGCGAGTATCGCAACCGCCGCGACGATTCCGATGAAGGGGCCGACGGAAACACCGACGGCAGCGAAGACAATGTGGATAACGGCGGCGCTGACAACAGCACCGCTGCAGAAGAGACAGGAGCCTAAGCCATGGCGCAGTTTTTCCGTCGCAAGAAGTCGTGCCGGTTCAGCGCCGAGGGCGCACCGGAGATCGACTACAAGGATCTCAATGTTCTGAAGCAGTACGTCGGCGAGAACGGCAAGATCGTGCCGGCTCGCATCACGGGGACCAAGTCGCGCTATCAGCGTGAACTGGCGCTGGCGATCAAGCGCGCCCGCTTCCTGGCGCTGCTGCCGTACAGCGACAGCCACGGTTAAGGGGAAGCGCAATGCAAGTCATTCTGCTCGAGAAGATCAAGAAGCTCGGCGATCTCGGCGACACCGTCGAGGTCAAGGCCGGTTTTGGACGCAATTACCTGCTGCCGCAGGGCAAGGCCCTGCCGGCCAATGAGAGCAATCGTGCGGTGTTCGAAGCGCGCAAGGCTGATCTGCTGAAAAAGGCGCAGGACAGCGTCAAGGCGGCCAAGCTGCGTGCCGAGAAGATTGCTGGACTGACCTTGACGATCAAGGCGCTGTCCAGTGAAGAAGGCAAGCTCTACGGTTCGGTCGGTCCGGCTGAAATCGTCGATGCCGCCGCTGCAGTCGGCGTCGATCTGCACAAGAACGAAATTGACATGGTCAGCGGTCCGATCCGCGCGACTGGCAGTTTCGATATCGAAGTGCAGCTGCACTCCGAAGTGATTGTGAGCCTGACGGTCCAGGTCCAGGACAGCAAGGGTCAGACCGCCTGATCGCTGCGCGCTCCTGCGTTGTAAGAAAGTGGCCCGCCTCCCGTGCGGGCCACTTTGTTTTTGCCGCTGTATGCGCCTGTGCTGCCGCGGTAACATGGCCGTTCCGCATTTGCTGATCCCGGGTCCCTCTTGAG
>JBFFJL010000507.1:0-2815 GCA_041555955.1 Nevskiaceae bacterium | reverse complement strand
CAGACGATGATGCCGCGACTCCCGCCCTCGACTGCGCTGCGGGTCATGGCGCCGAGGTCAAGGCTGGGGTAGTTGAAGATTCGGACCAGCATCGGCAGGTTGACACCGGCGACGACTGAGATCGGTCCTGCATGCCGCAGTTTGTTGGCGATGTTGCTGGGGGTTGAGCCAAACGCGTCGGTCAGCACCAGCACGCCGTCTCCGGAGTCAAGCCGTTCCAGCATCTTGCGGCCCTGACTGATCAGGACTTCATGCGCCGAAACCCGTCGAACTTCGAGCACGTCAGCGGCCAGAGGCAGCTCACCCATCATTTCATGCAGCGTGTCGAGCAGGTGATGCCCGAGTTTGCCGTGTGTGACCAGCAGCAATCCAACGCTCAATTTTTCCTCTCCAGATCGTTCTGGCGCTGTTGCTCGCGCCATAGTTCGCGGTGCCGTACGGTGATCTGATCCAGATGTTCCGCGTAATCGGCGGCAAGTCTCTCGACCACGAATACGCTGCGATGCTGGCCACCGGTACAGCCGATGGCAATGGTCAGATAGGCGCGATCCTGCCGCCGCAGATCCGGCAGCCAGCCGTCGAGAAACGCGCGGATGTCTTCGATCATTCGACTCACTGCAGGATTGCGTCCGAGCCAAGCGGCTACAGGGGCGTCGCGACCGCTGAGTGCACGCAGTTCCGGCTCCCAGTGCGGATTGGGCAGGCAGCGGACGTCGAACACGAAATCGGCATCGGTGGGGATGCCGTTGCGAAAACCGAAGGATTCGAACTGGATCGACAGCTTGCCGGAGCCGCCGCCCGGGACCTGGCTGAGAATCTCCTCGCGCAGACCGTGCAGATTCTTCAGGGTGGTATCGATTGTGGCGTCGGCTAGATTGGCGATCGGCGCGAGCAATGACTGCTCCAGCTCGATCGCATCAGCCAGAGTGACGTCGCCGTGTGCCAGCGGGTGGCGCCTGCGGGTTTCCGAGTAGCGCTGCAGCAAAACGGTCGTGTCGGCACGCAAAAACAGCACGTGCGTCTGAATGCCCCTGTCGTGCAGGCGTTGCAGATAACGTGGGAAACGCGCGATCTGTTGTGGGCTTTCACGTGCATCCACGCTGATCGCGAGACGTTCATAGCGTTCGTCGACCGACTTCAGGCCGTGACGCGACAACGGGCCCAGCAGCTGCAGCGGCAGATTGTCGATGCAGTGATAGCCGATGTCTTCGTACTGTTTAAGTGCGACGGTCTTGCCTGCGCCGGATAAGCCACTGACGATGACCAGTTTCATAGGGTGGGGCGCCGCCGGGTTTGGCGGCGGATTGCTGACATCTGCCTGCGCGTCATGTCTTCGTCGGCGCGATAGCCGGCACGTCGCAGCTTGTAGTCGCGGCAGGCGGCTTCGACCAATACCGCGAGATTGTGGCCCAGTCGCAACGGAATCGAAATCTGCTCGATGTCGGTGCCGAGAATGGTGCACTGACTTCGACGGCCGGACAGTCGCTCGATGCCGGACTCGGAATTCTGTGCGGCCTGATCCAGTGCTATGACCAGTTCCAGCGTGACCGAGTCGAGCAGGCTGCGTCGCCCGTACAGACGACCGATATTCAGAATGCCCAGACTGCGGGCTTCGAGAAAGCCGCGCAGCAGCGGCGGGCAGCGCCCACGCACTTTTTTTCGCTCGATGGAAAATTCGGCGGCGTCGTCCGCGATCAGCCGATGCCCGCGGCTGAGCAGCTCAAGCGCCAGTTCACTCTTGCCGACGCCGCTGGCGCCGGTCAGCAGAATGCCAACGCCATGTACGCGCATCAGCACGCCATGCAGCGTCGCGGACGGATCAGCGGCGCGGCGCGGCATCGCTCGGCGCCTCCCGGTCAGCCGCCCGGGGTATAGGCGCTGAGCAGCTTGAACAGTGCACCCTCGTCAGCGGCATCGCGAGCCTGTGCGCAGAATGCGTTGTCCGAAAACATCTCGGCAATCGCCGCGAGATGCTTCAGGTGAGCTTCGGTCGCGCCTTGCGGAACCAGAAGCCCGAACACCAGATCCACCGGCTGGCCGTCGTGTGCGTCGTAGTCCAGCGGGTGTTTCAGGCGCATGAAGGCGCCAATGCTCTGGGTCACGCCCGGCATGCGGCCGTGGGGAATCGCGACGCCGTGACCGAGGCCGGTGCTGCCGAGTTTCTCGCGCGCCGACAGGCTGGTCAGGATGTCCGCCGACAGGACGCCGGGCACACCGCGAGCCAGCAGCAGAGAGAGTTCCTCCAGTGCCTTCTTCTTGCTGGTAAAGGTATGGCCCTGGCTGACGCGATCCGGGGAGAGGATTTCAGCAATTTTCATTGTCGGTTCCTGAGCTAGCTAAAGGGCCCGGACATGGTAATGGCCGGGCCCTGGCAAGCATGATTCTACTGAAGTCTTAATGCGCCTGCGTCAAGACTCCATACGCTTGTGCGCTTCCTTCTGATGATGGTCGCGCATTTTTTCCTTGTGTTTACGGGTCTGCTGATCGAGCTTGTCGGTCATCAGGTCGATTGCCGCGTAGAGATCCCCGTCGGTGGCTTCGGCGTGCAGATTGGCGCCGCTGGCATGGACTGTCGCCTCGGCTTTCTGACGCTGCTTTTCCACGCTCAACACCACCTCGGCGCTGATCAGATTGTCGAAATGTCGTTCCAGCCGCTTGAGCTTGGAAACAACGTAATCGCGCATCGGAACAGTGATGTCGACATGGTGACCGGAGATGTTCAGGTTCATCGTGACCTCCTGACTGGGGAAATGCCGGCGTTCAGGCCGGCGGCTTACGCTCGTGCGAGGGGGGGATCCCCAAGCCTTCACGGTAT
>JBFFJL010000506.1:0-2826 GCA_041555955.1 Nevskiaceae bacterium | reverse complement strand
TCTGGTGCGGGGTGGAGCAGTCTGGCAGCTCGTCGGGCTCATAACCCGAAGGTCGCAGGTTCAAATCCTGCCCCCGCTACCAATTAGTTTGGCTTCCAAAGGGCCCCTTGTGGGCCCTTTTTGTTGGCGATAGTGTCGCAACGGCAGGTGTAGATTCGGAATGACGGTGCTGAAAGATCGATTGCAGGGCATGCTTGAACCCTTGGTGGAATCGTTGGGTTACGAGCTGCTGCTGCTTGAGTTTAGCCCCAGTTCCAAGAGCGGTTTGTTGCGGCTGTTCATTGATGCGCCGGCCGGCATTTCCTTGGAAGATTGCGAGCGAGTCAGTCGTGAGGTTTCGGGCCTGCTGGATGTCGAGGACCCGATCAGTACGGCATACCGTCTGGAAGTGTCGTCCCCGGGGTTTGATCGTCCGCTGGCAAAGCCCGCGCATTTCGAACGTTTCATCAATGAGCAGGCGCGTGTGCAATTGATCGCGCCGCTGAATGGCCGTCGCCGTTTCGTGGGTTGGATTCGTGATGTTGGAGGCGATGCAGTCACGCTGGAGACAGCGGACGGCATGGTCGATATTCCGTTCGTGGAGATCGATCGGGCCCGGCTGGTTCCGGAATTCGATCGGGAGTAAGAGGCCGTGAATAAAAACATCCTGTTAATGGTCGATGTCGTCTCCAACGAGAAAGGTGTCGAGCAGGAGCTGATTTTCGAGGCGCTTGAAGCGGCTCTGGCATCGGCTGCAAAAGAGCAATACGGCGACGAAGCAGATCTCCGGGTTGCGATTGATCGAGAAACCGGCGATTACGAGACTTATCGTCGTTGGACGGTCCTTGAGGACGACAGCGAGGATTTCGAATATCCGGAACGACAGATCAAGCTGTCGTATGCGCAGAAGGAAATGGCTGATGCGCAGCCAGAGGACGTGATTGAGCGTCCGGTGCCTTCAGTCGATTTCGGTCGTATCGGAGCGCAGAAGGCAAAGCAGGTCATCGTGCAGAAGGTGCGCGAGGCTGAACGTGCGCAGGTTGTTGCTGCCTATCGCGATCGGGTCGGTGAATTGATCACCGGTCAAATCAAGCGTATCGAGCGCGGCAACGTCATCGTCGATCTGGGTGGAAACGCCGAGGCTATCGTGTTGCGAGATCAGATGATCCCGCGCGAGCCGGTGCGGCCAAATGATCGCATTCGTGGCTATCTGTACGAAGTCAGTCCGCAGGTGCGTGGGCCGCAGCTGTTCCTTTCCCGTACGTCGCCGCAGTTCCTGATGGAGCTGTTTGCGCTGGAGGTGCCTGAAATTGCACAGGGCTTGATTGAGCTCAAGGGCGCGGCTCGCGATCCGGGCTTGCGCGCAAAGATTGCGGTGCAGGCCAAGGACAAGCGCATCGATCCGGTCGGCGCCTGCGTCGGTATGCGCGGTTCGCGCGTGCAGAGCGTGTCCAATGAGCTTGCTGGCGAGCGCGTCGATATCGTGCCGTGGGATGAGAACATTGCGCAGTTCGTGATCAATGCGATGGCGCCGGCCGAAGTTGAGACGATCATCGTTGACGAAGAATCTCACTCGATGACGATCGGTGTGGCCGAAGAGAAGCTTGCCCAGGCTATTGGTCGTGGTGGTCAGAATGTGCGTCTGGCGTCCGAGCTGACCGGCTGGACGCTCAATGTCATGACCACGGCGGATGCGGAAAGCAAGAAAGAAGAAGAAAACGAATCGGTGCTTCGCGTGTTCATGGAGCATCTTGACGTTGATGCCGAAGTTGCCGGCGTTCTGGTGCAGGAAGGGTTTGCTACGCTTGAGGAGATTGCCTACGTTCCGGCTGAGGAGCTGATGGAGATCGAGGAATTTGACGAGGGTATTGTCGAAGAACTCCGCAATCGCGCACGCGACGTATTGTTGACCAAGGCGATCGCAAAGGCAGAGCAGCGAGCGCATGCGCAGCCGGCCGAAGATCTTTTGGCGTTGGAAGGGATGGACGACGATACGGCCTATCAGCTGGCTGAAGCCGGAATCAGCACCTGCGAGGGGCTGGCTGATCTGGCGACCGACGAATTGCTTGAGCTGCTGCCCCAGTTTTCCGAAGAGCGGGCCTCGACTCTGATTATGATGGCGCGCGCCAAGGCGTACGCGTAAGCGAACGGGTGGTTTTGTCCACCCGGGGAAGGATGAATGTCTACAGTTACCGTACAGGATTTCGCTAAAGAACTCGGGCGCCCGATCGATGAGCTGTTGACTCAGTTCAAAGAGGCGGGTGTGACCGTGTCCGGCGCGTCGGCGCCGATTAGCGGTGAGGACAAGGTCGCGCTGCTCAATTATCTGCAACTGAAGACCGGCGGCGCCGCGCCGGCGAGCGGGGAGCCGAAGCGAATCACGCTGAAGCGGCGTGAAACCACCGAGCTCAAACTCGGCGGTGCACGCGGTGCTCCGTCCAAGACTGTCAGCATTGAAGTTCGCAAAAAGCGTACTTACGTCAAAAGAGATGAGGCGCCGCCTGAGCTCGACCCTGAGGCGCTGCGTCTGGCAGAGGAAGCGGCAATCCAGGCTGAAGCCGAGCGTGAAGCGGCAGCGCGGGTTGCAGCTGAGGCCGAGGCACTGCGTCAGCAGCAGGAAGCTGAACGCAAGCAGCGAGACGAGGAAGAGCAGCGCAAGCGCGAGGAGGCCGAGGCCGTCGCGCGTCAGGCCAAGGATGAGCATGCGCGCTTGCTGCAGGAAGATCCCTTATACCGTGCCAAGTGGGAGGCGGAGCAGTCGCGCAGTCGAGCGGCTGAGAACATCCGCCGCGCAGCAGAGGCTGCGCGGATTGCAGCAGCACAGCCAGCACCGGTTGTGGTTGCTCC
>JBFFJL010000505.1:0-2837 GCA_041555955.1 Nevskiaceae bacterium | reverse complement strand
TGCGCGCGATCCCTACCTGGCGTACGCGCGGATTGCGGCCCTGTTCGATCCGGATCGGCAATTTGAACCTGGGATTCATCCAGCGGCTTCGATCGATCCAAAGGCGCGGGTCGCGGAAGGCTGCTGGGTCGGCCCCCATGCAGTGATCGAAGCCGGCGCCGAGATCGGTCCCGGCTGTTTTATCGGCCCCGGTTGCATCATTGGTCGTGATGCACGAGTCGGAGCGGGTTGCCGTCTGGTGGCCCAGGTTTATCTCGGGCCGCGGGTCAGCCTCGGCGCGCGGTGTGAGCTGCATCCGGGAAGCGTCGTCGGCGGCCGTGGCTTTGGCAACGCACGAGGCCCGGAGGGCTGGGAAGCGGTTCCACAGCTGGGCAGCGTGCGCGTCGGCAACGATGTGGAAATCGGCGCCAATACCTGCATCGATCGCGGCGCGCTGGACGATACCGTGATCGAAGACGGTGTCCGCCTCGATAATTTGATCCAGATTGCCCACAACTGCCATGTCGGCGCGCACACCGCAATCGCGGCCTGCACCGGCATCGCCGGCAGCGCGCGGATCGGTCGTCGCTGTATGATCGCGGGCGGTGTTGGGATTGCCGGCCATCTTGAAATTGCCGACGACGTCGTGATCCTCGGATTTGCGATGGTGACCGGGTCGGTGACGGAGAAAGGCGTGTATGGCTCGGGCCTGCCATTGGACGACGCGAGGGAGTGGCGCAAGACCATCGCGCGCCTGCGGCGTCTGGAGCGCACCGAACAGCGGTTGAGAGTGCTGGAGCGCCGTGTCGAAGGCGACCCGACGGCCACCGGCGGCACGGGGAGCCAATCAAAGGAACCATTAGACGATGTTTGATATTCGCGACATTCTCAAGATGCTGCCGCATCGTTATCCGTTTCTGTTGATCGATCGCGTGATCTCAATGGACCTCGAAGCGGGACGTCTGACGGCGCTGAAGAACGTTACTTATAACGAGCCCTTTTTTCCGGGGCATTTCCCCGGCCTGCCGACGATGCCAGGCGTCATCATGCTTGAAGCGATGGCGCAGGCCAGCGGCATCCTTGCGGTGCAGAAATCCGGACTGCGTGCTGATGCTGGGCTGATCCTGTATTTTGCTGGAATCGACGGTGCACGCTTCAAGCGCCCGGTAGTGCCCGGTGATCAACTGCATTTCGAAGTCGAGCTGGACAAGCAGAAGCGTGACCTGTGGAAATTCAAGGTCAACGCCATGGTCGGCGCCGAGCTGGCCTGTTGTGCCGAGTTAATGTGCGTGCTCAAGCAGATTGCGGACTGAGGCTGCGTTCACCATGAGCTTGATCCATCCCACTGCGATCATCGATCCATCGGCCGACCTCGACCCAACGGTCGAGGTCGGGCCTTACAGCGTCATCGGCCCTGGCGTGCGCATCGGCGCGGAAACCTGGGTCGGTCCGCACGTGGTGCTGCGTGGGCCGATGACAATCGGCCGCGGTAACCGCATCTTCCAGTTCTGTTCACTGGGCGAAATCTCGCAGGACAAGTCCGCGCGGAATGACGATGCGACACGCGTCGAGATCGGTGACCGCAACACGATCCGCGAATACGTCACGATCCAGCGCGGCACCTTGAAGGAACAGGGCCTGACCCGAGTCGGCGACGACAACTGGATCATGGCGCAGGCGCATATCGCCCACGATTGCATCGTCGGCTCCAACGTCATTCTGGCCAACGGCACAACGCTGGCGGGCCACGTCACCATTGAGGACTACGTTGGTCTGGGTGGGTATACGCTGGTACATCAGTTCTGCCGGGTCGGCGCGCATGCCTACACCGGAGGCGGTTCGATCGTGCTGCGGGATCTGTTGCCGTTCGTGATCGCGGAAGGTCACCCGGCGCGACCGCGGGGCATCAATGCCGAAGGGCTCAAGCGCCGTGGCTTCACGCCAGCCGACATCGATGCGATCAAGAGCGCCTACAAGCTGATCTTCAAGTCCGGTGAGGTCATCGGAGAGGTCAAGCGCCAGCTGGCCGAGTCGGCCGCGACTTCGGCGCAGGTGGGTGACATGCTGCGCTTCATCGAGGCGTCCAAGCGCGCGCTGGCGCGCTGAGGTTGCCGATGGCGCCCGAGCCGCTCCGGATTGCACTGATCGCCGGCGAAATCTCCGGCGACATTCTCGGTGCGGCGATCGTTGCCGAACTCAAGCGCAAACGTCCGGATTTGCATTGTTATGGCGTCGCCGGGCCGCGGATGATTGCGGCAGGTTGCGACGCGATTGAATCGATTGAAGCCTTGTCGGTAATGGGCCTGGCCGAAGTCCTGCGTGAGCTGCCAAGGTTGCTGCGCCTGCGACGATCGTTGGCCCGAAAATTTGCCGATGAGCGTCCGGACGTCGTTGTCGGAATTGACGCGCCGGACTTCAATCTGGGGCTGGAAACTCAGCTGCGGCAACGCGGCCTTCGCACCGTCCACGTCGTCAGCCCGACCGTATGGGCATGGCGACCCGGCCGGGTCAAAGGCATCGCACGGGCGGTCGACCGCATGCTGTGCCTGTTCCCGTTCGAGCCGGCGTTCTATGCCGATCACGGCGTCGCCGCCGATTACATCGGCCATCCGCTGGCCGAAGAGCTGGTAGCGGATCCGGATCCTGCGCCCTACCGGCGCGCCCTGGGGCTTGCCGCAACCGGTCCGGTGGTTACAGTGATGCCGGGCAGTCGGGGCGGCGAAATCCGCTATTTGGCCGAGCCGTTCGCGCAGACGGCGGCTTGGCTTGCGGCGCGCGTCCCTGGCGTTCGATTCGTCACGCCGGTGGCGAAGCCGGCGCTGCGGGCGCCGATAGTCGCGGCAATCCGCAGCGCCGCG
>JBFFJL010000504.1:0-2842 GCA_041555955.1 Nevskiaceae bacterium | reverse complement strand
GCGAGCTCGTTGCGGCACAGCCGCCGACACAAGCGCCGTAAGTCGAGTTGAAGTTTGCCGTCGCGTAAGCGCGCGGCGCAGCCGTTCATGGTTCAATGTCCATGAACGGCTTTTTTGTGAGCGCTCGAAAAAAATGAAGCTTCATTGGCAGATTGCGCTGGCGTTGATCGCAGCGGTTGTGGCGGGGAGCCTGATCGGCGCCGAGCCCTGGTTCATCGAAACCACGACATTCCTCGGCACGCTGTTCCTGAATGCCTTGAGGATGCTGATCGTGCCGCTGATTTTTGCGGCAATGATTCACGCAATTCTCGGTATCGAGAGTCCGGGCGAACTGGGGCGGATCGGCTGGAAGACCGCGCTGTATTTCGCTGCGACGACATTGGGTTCGATCCTGATCGGACTGCTGGTGATCAACCTGGTGCAGCCCGGCATCATCGACGGTACGCCGGCCGGTGCACGGCTGGGCCTGTCGGCGGATACAGCCGCGGTGCTGGAAAAGGTGGAGAACCGGGGTAGTGGCGATCTGATCGACGTGATCCTGCGCATGGTGCCGCCGAATCTGCTCAAGGCTGCGGTCGAAAACGAGATGCTCGGGCTGATCTTCTTCAGTCTGCTGTTTGGCTATTTCGCATCACGCATGACCTCGGATCTGCTGCGGACCCAACGCAGTTTCTGGGCCGGGGTCTATGAGGTCATGATCAATATCACTAATTGGGTGATGTTGTTTGCCCCAATCGGCGTGTTTGCGTTGGTGGCGCGCACGGTCGCGCAGACGGGCTGGGCTGCGCTGGAGCCGTTGCTACTGTTCTTCGTCTGCGTGCTGTCGGCGTTGATGGTGCAGGCGTTCCTGGTGTTGCCGCTGCTGGTCCGATTGTCAGGGCTGTCGCCCTGGCGGCATCTGCAGTTGATGGCGCCCGCATTGCTGACGGCGTTCTCGACCAGTTCTTCGGCGGCGACCTTGCCGGTAACCTTCGGTTGCGTGAAAAAGGCCGGCGTCACCGATCGGGTATCGGGCTTCGTGTTGCCCTTGGGGGCGACCGTCAACATGAACGGCACGGCGCTGTATGAGTGCGCTGCGGCGCTGTTCATCGCGCAGGCCTACGGCCTGCATCTGAGTCTGTTCAATCAGTTTGTGGTGGTGGCGCTGGCGCTGCTGACTTCAGTCGGCGTGGCCGGCATTCCGTCGGCCAGTCTGGTCGCGATCAGTGTGATCCTGACCTCGGTGGGGCTGCCGTTGGAGGGCGTCGGTTTGATTCTGGCCGTCGACCGCATCCTCGATATGTGCCGGACCGCAGTCAATGTGTTTGGCGACGCAACTGGCGCCGTCATCATCGCTCACCTCGAACACGAGGAAACCGATGACGGCGCCAGTGGTTCGCCGGCGCCGGCGGTCTGATGCGCTTGAGACCGGTTCAGGCGCCGGCAGCCATGCCCATGATGTTGTAGCCGGCGTCGACGTACAGAATTTCGCCGGTGATGCCGGACGCGAGGTCCGAGCTCAGGAATGCGGCCGCATTGCCGACTTCGTCAATCGTGACATTGCGCTTCAGCGGCGATGCCGCTTCGGCTTTCGACAGCATGCCGCGGAAACCGGCGATGCCTGCCGCGGCCAGGGTCTTGATTGGCCCGGCCGAGATGCCGTTGACGCGGATGTTGTCTTCGCCCAGCTCCGCCGCCATGAAGCGCACATTGGCTTCCAGCGAGGCCTTGGCCGGACCCATGACGTTGTACATCGGAATGGCGCGCACGGCACCCAGATAGGTCAGGGTCAGCATCGAGGCATTGCGGCCCTTCATCAGCGGCAACGAGGCTTTGCCCAGCGCCGCGAACGAGTAGGACGAAATGTCGTGGGCAATGCGGAAGCCTTCGCGGGTGACGGCGTCCAGATACTTGCCGGCGAGCTGTTCGCGTGGGGCGAAGCCGATTGAGTGGATCAGGATGTCGAAACCGCCCCAGGCTTTGTCGATTTCGGCCATGACCTCGGCGATCTGTGCGTCCTCAGTGACGTCCAGCGGCAGCACCAGCTTGGAGCCGCAGCTGGCGGCGAATTCTTCGACCCGGCCTTTCAGGCGTTCGCCCTGAT
Source organism: Nevskiaceae bacterium (assembly GCA_041555955.1). Classification (GTDB taxonomy): domain Bacteria; phylum Pseudomonadota; class Gammaproteobacteria; order Nevskiales; family Nevskiaceae; genus Solimonas. The sequence continues at coordinate 759 of JBFFJL010000504.1, read as the reverse complement.
AGGTAAACGCGAGTTCGGCGCCCTCACGATGAAAGGCTTCGGCAATGCCGGTGGCGATCGAACGGTCGCTGGCGACGCCGGTGATGAGTGCTTTCTTTCCTGCGAGGAATCCCATATGCCGCTCTCCACGGTCTGTTGTTGATGTCTGTTCTCGAGGTAACAGAAGTTACCAGTTTCCCGCTTCCAGTTTCCAGATGCGTGATGCACTGGAAACTGGAAACGTCGGACCGGAAGTGCCTTTTATGACGGCAGGAAGTTGATGGGATAGTTCGGATATGTGAACGGCGGAACGCTCTTCGCACCGAAATTGAGCAGCTGCACACGCTGCACAATCTTGCGCTCCAGCTCAGCATCGTTGAACGAACTGGAGATCAACTTGCATGAAGTTACGCTGCCGTCGGGTGCGATCGTGATGCTGACGACAATCTTGCCGGCGCCCAGGTTCGGGTTCTGACGCATCGCGCGATTGAAGATGGCGTAGAACGCACCCTTGTTGCGGTCGAAGGTGAGCTGGATTTCTTCCAGCGTACGGCCGGCAATCAGTTTGTCTCCGCCCTGACCCGGACGACTGCGGTCCTTGCCGAAGCCGACCGGGCTTTCGACCTGTGTCGTCCGTCGCTCGCCCAGACCGGTGCCAGCCTGGGTGCGGCGTGTGCTTCCGGTGGCGTTGGGATTGCCGATGCCGCTGGACGCACTGGCGGCAGCCTGTTCGAACGCGCTGGAATCCACCGTTTCCGAAGCGCCGCCGTCGCTGCTCAT
>JBFFJL010000503.1:0-2844 GCA_041555955.1 Nevskiaceae bacterium | reverse complement strand
GCGATGCTCTACCGCTGAGCTAACTGTCCAGAAAACTTCCCCGATTCGGGGGGCGGAATGATAGTGAGGGGCCGCGCGGCCGTCAATCCAGCCCCTTCAGGCGCGGCCTGCCCCGGCGCCACCGTCGGGATCGGCCGATTCAGCCAGCCGGCGTTGCAGAAAGCGCCGTTCCGGTTCCAGACGCGCCAGATCCAGGGCCCGCGTCCACGCCTCGCGCGCCTGCGTGAGCCGCCCCAGGCGATAACACAGCTCCGCGCGGGCCGAGTGGGCGAACAGGTAGTCGGTCAGCTCGCCGCGCGTCAGCAGCGCCTCGATCAGGGCCAGACCGGCCTGCGGACCGTCGCGCATCGCCACCGCCACGGCGCGATTGAGTTCGATCACCGGCGACGGCTCGATCCGCAGCAGCAGATCGTACAAACCGACAATCTGTGGCCAATCGGTTTCGGCAGCCGTCCGGGCTTCAGCGTGCACCGCCGCGATCGCCGCCTGGACCGTATAGGGGCCGAACCGGCGCGAACGCAGCGCACGCTGGACCAGCACGGAACCTTCGGCGATCTGCGCCTGATTCCACAGGCCGCGGTCCTGGTGTTCCAGCAGCACGACGTCACCGTCCGCGCTGCTGCGTGCGGCACTGCGCGATTCCTGCAGCAGCATCAGCGCCAGCAAACCAGCCACTTCCGGATCCGGCAGCAGATCCAGCAACAGCCGGCCGACGCGGATCGCCTCGGCCGACAGGTCCTGCCGGGTCACAGCATCGCCGGACGACGCCGAATAGCCCTCATTGAACACCAGATAGATCACGCGCAGGACGCTATCGAGGCGTTCCGGCAATTCCGAACGGTCCGGCACAGCGTATGGAATCCGGGCGTCGCGGATCTTGGCCTTGGCCCGCACGATGCGCTGGGCCAGCGTCGACGGCGGCGTCAGAAATGCCCGCGCGATCTCTTCGGTGGTCAGTCCGCAGACCTCGCGCAGGGTCAATGCGATCTGCGCGTCCGGTGTCAGCGCTGGATGGCAGCAGGTGAAGATCAGCCGCAGGCGGTCGTCCTCGACGCTGTCATCGTCCGCGGTGGCTGGATCACCGGCACTCAGGTCCAGCTGATCGATCAGGTGCTGCTGCGAAGCGTCGAAACGCGCACGCCGGCGGATGTTGTCGACGGCCTTGAAACGCCCTGCCGACACCAGCCACGCGCGCGGATTCGACGGGATGCCGTCCCGCGGCCACTGCTCGATGGCGGCGGCGAAGGCATCGTGCAACGCTTCCTCGGCCAGCTCGAAATCGCCGAGCAGACGGATCAGGGTCGCGAGCACGCGGCGCGATTCACCGCGGTAAACCGCTTCGGCGCGGCGGTGCGCCTCGCCCACTTCGCCCATCACACGCGTCCTGCTGCCGATGAGGACGCCGATTACGCCGTCTCGCCGCCGATAATTCAAGCCGCCGGACCGGACGCTAGAGCTCGACCAGCCCCTTGAAGCCACCGTAGATCATGCGCTTGCCATCGAACGGCATGTTTTTCGGGTCCATGCCGCAGAGTCTTGGATCCTGCATGACCTTGGCGTTGACCTTGTCGCGGTGCGCGCGATTCCTGAACACGATGTACGAGAACATCACGGTCTCGCCCTGTTTCAACTTGACGCTCTGCGGGAACGACGTCCACTTGCCCGGCTTGACGTCATCCGCCACCGATTCGATGAAGGCGAGGGCCCCATGTTCGCGCCAGATCTTCCCGGCCTTGCGTGCCATGCGCTTGTACTCCGGCAGCCGCTCCAGCGGCACCGGCACGATGAATCCATCCACATAGGCCATCAATCTGCTCCTGTTGATCGGGTGAGCTGCACGAGCTACATCTCGCGTTGCATCTGTTCAAAAGTGACATCGCGCTGATGCGTGGCCACCGACCAGTGATGGCCGAACGGATCGATCACGATGCCGTAGCGGTCGCCCCAGAACATGTCGGCCACCGGCATCATCACCGTAGCGCCCGCGGCCACCGCCTGCGCCACGACTGCATCGACGTCCTCGACGTACAGATGCACCGTCACCGGCGAGCCTTTCAGCGCCAGCGGCCCCAGCGCGCCGTGCTCGGGCATTTCGTCGACCAGCATCACCACCGAATCGCCGATGCGTACCGCCGCGTGCATCAGGCGCCCGTCCGGTGCCGGCAAGCGATGCAGTTCCTCGGCACCGAAGGCCTTGGCGTAGAAGTCGATCGCTGCAGCGGCGCCGGCGCAGACCAGATGCGGCGTCACCGTGTGCATGCCCTCGGGCCGATAGTTCACTGTGCTCATGTCCTTGTCTCCGTTGAACGCTGACTTACTGCGCTGGCGGCATCGCACTCATGTCGACGTACGCCAGCTCCCAGACATGGCCGTCGGTGTCCCTGAACGCATGGCCATACATGAAGCCGTGATCGTCGGGCTCGCGAAAGGTCGACCCGCCCGCGGCCAGCGCCCTGCGCACGAGGTCATCGACCTCGTCGCGGCTGTCGCAGCTCAGGCACACCAGCACTTCAGTGCTGTGCCGGGCGTCGCAGATGGGACCCGGGGTGAATTCGCCGAACTTCTCGTGCGTCAGCAGCATCAGGAAGATGTTGTCGGCGACGACCATGCACGCCGCAGTGGCATCGGTGAACTGCGGATTGAAAGTGAAGCCGAGTTGTCCGAAGAAGGCCTTGGACTGGCCCAGATTCCTGACCGGCAGATTGACGAAGATCTGCTTTGACATCATGTCGCTCCAAATCGGTTGATGAATGCCTGAACGGTGCCGGCGATCAGCGCTGGCCGACCGCGTCCTGCATTTCCCGGAAACCCGCCGCGGCTTGTTGCACATCGTCCGGAAACTCT
>JBFFJL010000502.1:0-2844 GCA_041555955.1 Nevskiaceae bacterium | reverse complement strand
CGGCGCCCGCACTCGTCGCTTGACGGCCAGACGCCAGACACCGTGTACTTCAACGCGCTGCCAGAACAGCTGGCGGCATAACCCGGCAGAGCATCACTTATAAAACCGGGAAAGCTGTCCGACGAAGCGGGTCCACTTCTGGTATTGCCAGGGCGTCGCGGATGCACTGCGGCAGCGCCGCCAGTGCAGCGGACGATCCCGCCAGTCGCAGGAAATCGCGGCGATGCAGACGGGTCATGTGCGGCTCCCCGGGATCGGCTGTTCGCAGGCCTTGGCCAGCTCGGCGGTGCCGGGCAGGGGGGCGCAGTGCTTGTCGCCGACGGTCGAACCATCGGCAGGATGCACCACAGTGCCGCCGCTACTGCCTTCGACCAACGGCGCGACCGAGCTGCCGCAGGCGCTCAGATTCAGTGTGCAGATGACTGCAAGCATTGCGGCCAATGCCGTGTGGCTGCGCCCGGTAGGGCACATCGAATTTGAATGCAGCATCTGTCGTTTCCCCGGTAGGCCTGGGGCCGATCGCTACGGCGTCGGCCTAATGATGGCGGCGGCGTGCCGGCTGTCAGAAGCGCGGCGGACGGCCGGAACCGGCGGCAAGCCTAGCGGCGAACTGCGACAGCGCTGTGACGCTTTTCCCGGGAGGGAGCTAGGCGTCGGCAGCAGGCGGCGCGCTCATCGCATCGCGCAGCTGACGAAATAGCGCGCGACGCGCCTTGCTCATAGCCGGGGCGCCATGTCGGGTCGGCGCGTCGAGTTCGTGGCGCGCATCGCGGATCAGCGTGCGCAGTTGCGCGCTGTCTGCGTCGGGATAGCTGCTCAGCCAGGCCTGCAGTCCGTCGTCACCCGCCAGGATCCGCTCGCGCCACTGCTCGACGTCGTGGAACGCGCGCGCGTCGTGGATGCGATTGGTGCGGGTGCGCTCCAGTGCCAGCTGCAGCGGTTCGATATCGGCAGTGCGTAACAGCTTGCCAACGTACTGCAGCTGGCGTTTGCGCGCGCCGTGCGCGGTGATACGGCGCGCCTCGTCCAGGGCCTCACGCAGCCGCTCATCGATTTCGATTTCATCGAGTTGGGCAACGGGCAGGGCGATGAGCGCCGCGCCAAGGTCCTGCAGCGCCAGCATGTCTTTCTTGCGCTGGGTCTTGCTCGGTCCAAGCTCGTCTTCGGGATCGGCAGCAGTCGGGTCGAAAGGGCGGCGGGGCATGAGGAATGCGGATGTCGGCAGTGGTGGGGCAGGGATTGTGGCAGGGATCAGGTGACAAGGCTTGGCGCTTTGCGTCCGGTCAGCCCGCTGATCCGTGCCAGCTGGTCGGTTGCAGCCGCCAGCGGAGCCAGCGCTTCGGCCGGGTTCCAGCCCAGTGCGCTGGGGTCGTTTTCATAGCGTTCCAGATAGACCCGCAGCGTTGCGCCCTGGGTGCCGGTGCCGGACAGGCGCATGACGATCCGCGCCTGCTCGCCACAGACCACGCGCAGTCCCTGGCCCACGGCAATGCTGCCGTCGACGCGGTCCTGGTAGCTGAATTCGTCGGCGATCGTGACGTCATAGCCCGCGACCTGCTGGCCCGGCAGCGACGCCAAGCTGCCGGCGAAGGCCTGCATCACCGCTTCGGCATCGGTCGCGGGTAACTCGTCGTAGTCGTGGCGAGCAAAGTAGTGACGGCCGTACTGCTGCCAATGGGCCTCGGCGATTTCGCGAACGCTGCGGCCACTGATTGCCAACACGTTGAGCCATGCCAGCACAGCCCAGAGGCCATCCTTCTCGCGCGCATGCGACGAGCTGGTGCCGAAGCTCTCCTCGCCGCAAATGGTGACGTTGCCGGCGTCGAGCAGATTGCAGAAGAACTTCCAGCCGGTCGGTGTTTCGTACAGGGGGACTTTCAGTGCCTGCGCGACGCGATCGGCAGCGCGCGAGGTCGGCATTGAGCGCGCAATGCCGCGCAGGCCGTCCCGATAACCGGGCAGCTGTGGCAGCTGCGCGGCCAGCATGGCCAGCGAATCGCCCGGTGAAATGAAAATGCCGCGACCCAGAATCATGTTGCGATCGCCGTCGCCGTCGCTGGCGGCGACAAGTTCCGGCGCGGCTTCGCCAAAGGCCAGATCGACCAGATGCTTGCCGTAGACCAGATTGGGGTCGGGGTGGCCGCCGCCGAAATCGGGCAACGGATTGCCGTTGAGGATGGCGGCTGCTGGCGCTCCCAGCTGTTCGACCAGAATGCGCTGCGCGTAGGGGCCGGTGACCGCATGCATGGCGTCGAAGCGCAGACTGTGCCCTTTCTTGATCCAGTCACGGATGCGGTCGAAGTCGAACAATGACTGCATCAGTGCAGCGTAATCATCGACGCAGTCGACGATTTCGATGGTGCTGCCTTCCAGCGTCTGCTCGCCGCGGCGGTCCAGATCGATGTCGGCGTCCTCGCAGTTGCGGTAGCGTGTGATGCGCTTGCTCTGCTGATGAATGCGGTCGGTCAGCCCTTCACCGGCCTGACCGCCACCGGCGATATTGAATTTGACGCCGAAGTCACCGTCCGGTCCCGCCGGATTGTGACTGGCAGTGAATAGCAGTCCGCCTGCCGCGCCGCGCTTGCGGATCAGATTCGACGCCGCTGGCGTCGACAGCAGACCACCCTGGCCGACAATGATGTGACGTGCACCATTGGCGGCAGCCATTGAAATGGCAGTGCGGATGGCGTCACGGTTGTGATAGCGGCCGTCGCCTCCGATCACCAGCGTTGCGCCCTGAGTCTCGGGCGTGCAATCGAAGATCGACTGCAGGAAGTTTTCCAGATAGTGCGGTTGCTGGAACACCGCCACCTTCTTGCGCAGCCCCGCGGTTCCGGGCTTCTG
>JBFFJL010000501.1:0-2845 GCA_041555955.1 Nevskiaceae bacterium | reverse complement strand
TACCGCTGATCATGGGCCGCCGCCGCATTGCCGGCTCGCCGATCGGAGGCATCGCCGAGACCCAGGAAATGCTCGACTTCTGCGCGAAGAAGAACATTCTTCCAGACTGCGAAATGATCCGCATGGAGCAGATCAATGAAGCGTTCGAGCGCATGGAACGTTCTGACGTGCGCTATCGCTTCGTGATCGACATGGCGTCGCTGACCGCAGCGTAAATCCGCTCCCGCACGGGTCGCGTCGACTCAGACACGCGCAGTGCCGTCGGACGTTGACGGCGCCGGAGGATGCGACCGACCAACAAAAAACCCGCCGGCAGCCGCCGGCGGGTTTTCGATACAGGCGTTGCTGTCGGGCTTAGCCCTGCAGCAGCTCCTCGATCGCGGCGCGCTCTTCACGCAGCTCGGTCTCGGTCGCGTTCATGCGGCCACGCGAGAAATCGTCGACGCTGAGGCCCTGCACGATCTCGTACTGGCCGTCCTTGCAGATGCAGGGGTAGCCGTAAACGATGCCGGGGGCGATGCCGTAGCTGCCGTCGGATGGAACGCCCATCGACACCCACTTGCCGTCGCTGCCCAGCGCCCAGTTGCGCATGTGATCCACCGCAGCCGATGCGGCCGATGCGGCGGACGACAGGCCACGCGCCTTGATGATGGCGGCGCCGCGCTGCTGCACGGTCGGGATGAAGTCGTTCTCGATCCAGTTCTGATCAACCAGGCTCTTGGCCGGCTTGCCCTGCACGGTGCAATGGCTGATGTCCGGGTACTGCGTGGAGCTGTGGTTGCCCCAGATGATCATGTTGTCGATTTCGGTGTGATGCGCACCGGTCCTGGCGCCGAGCTGCGACAGCGCGCGGTTGTGGTCCAGACGCACCATCGCGTGGAACTGCTTGGGGTCGAGGCCCTTGGCGGCGGTCGCGGCGATCAGCGCGTTGGTGTTGGCCGGGTTGCCGACGACGAGCACGCGCACGTCCTTCGACGCCTTGGCGGCGATGGCCTTGCCCTGCGGCCCGAAGATGCCGCCGTTGGCGGTCAGCAGGTCCTTGCGCTCCATGCCGGGGCCGCGCGGGCGCGCGCCAACCAGCAGGGCGTAGTCCGTGCCCGCAAAGCCTTCCATCGGGTCGGAGTGCATCTCGATACCGGCGACCAGCGGGAACGCGCAGTCGTCGATCTCCATCACGGTGCCTTTCAGCTTTTCCTGCACTTCCGGCACCGGCACTTCGAGCAGCTGCAGGATGACCGGCTGGTCAGGTCCGAGCATGGAGCCGCTGGCAACACGGAAAATGAGCGAATAGGCGATCTGGCCGGCGGCGCCGGTGATGGCGACCTTGACGGGCTGTTTCATAACGGACGAGCTCCCAAAAGACGGTCAAGCGGGATTAAGGGGGCGCAATTTTAACCATTTCGGGCTGCGCTTGCGGGTTTACCCCCAAAAGTCGAAATCCGCGTGGTGCCAAGCACGCGGATTCGTCTGCGCGCGCAGCCGCTACTGCAGAACCTGCCGCGGCGGCGTCCGCATCACGCGCCGCAGCGACCAGGTGCCGAGCGTAGCGACGATGACCGCACCCGCCAGGGTGCCGCCCACCCACAGCAGCGGTCGCGGACCATAGGGAATCCGGAACACCTGCTCGGCCAGCACCCAGGCCACGGTCTGCGCCGCGACCGCCGCAACCAGCCCGGCGAGCCCACCGAGCACGGCGTATTCGGCGATCAGGCCGCGCAGGATCAGGCCCGAGCGCGCGCCCAGCGCGCGCAGCAACGCGGTCTCGCGCTCGCGCTCGCTGCGGGTGCCTTCAATCGCCGCCAGCAACACGGTGAGCCCGGCCGCCAAGGTGAACAGGAAGATGAATTCCACCGCCTTGATGATGCGATCAACGATGCCACGCACCTGGTCCATCATCGCCTCGATATCCAGCGCAGTGATGTTGGGAAAGCGATCGACCAGCGAGCGCAGCAGCGCGCGGTTGTCCTTGGGCAGATAGAAGCTGGTCAGCCACTGCGCCGGCACGCTGTCCGGCACCGACCCGGGCGGCGCCAGCAGGAAGAAGTTGGGGCGGAAGCTGTCCCACTCCACCGTACGGAAGTTGCTGACGGTAAAGGTGTGCTGTTCGCCGGCGAAATCCAGGGTCAGGGTATCGCCCAGCTTCAGCTTCAGTCGTTCGATCGCGTATTCATCGGCGGACAGCAAGCGCTGTCCACGCCCGGCCTCACCCCACCACTCGCCCTGGGTGATGCGGTTGTCGGGATTCAGCTGCGCACTCCACGACAGATTGAAGTCGCGGTTGATCCAGCGCTGGGTTTCCGGATCGGGGAACGAATCCGCCGTGACCGCCTCGCCATTGAGCGCGACCAGACGCCCGCGTGCCATCGGCCACAGCTCCAGATCGGAGTATCCGTGCTCGGCGAAAAACGCGCGCAGCGGTTCGACCTGGTCGGCCTGGATGTTGATCAGGAACTGGTTCGGTGTGTCCGGCGGCAGCTTCTTCTGCCAGCTCAGCAGCAGGTCCTGCCGCACCACCGAGACCAGCAACAGCGCCAGCAGCGCCAGACCGAGCGCGGTCACCTGCGCCACGGTCGAGGCGCGGCGCCGCGCAACGTTGCCGATGCCGAAACGCCAGCTCATGCCGACACTGCGCCGCAGCGGTGTCAGCGCCTGCACCAGCAGCGTCGCCAGCAGCGCCAGACTCGCCAAGGTCAGACCGGCGCCGACCAGCACGATCAAGGCCAGCTTGGCATCCCCGGTCGCCAGCCACAGCAGCGCGCCGCCGGCGGCAACCCCCGCGAGCCAGACCCCGCGCGAAGCACCGGAAACATCCTCGCTGCGCTGGAACACGCGCAGCGGCGGCGTG
>JBFFJL010000500.1:0-2860 GCA_041555955.1 Nevskiaceae bacterium | reverse complement strand
GATGATCCGACAACGCACGCTTAAGCAGGCGGTCCGCGCCAGCGGCATCGGTCTGCACTCCGGCCGCAAGGTGTACATGTCCCTGCTGCCTGCTGGGCCGGACACCGGAATTGTGTTCCGGCGCACGGATCTCAATCCGCATGCTGAAGTCCCGGCGCAGGCGCATCTGCTGCGCGAGGCGGTCATGTGCAGCACGCTGGTCAGCGATGCGGGCGACAAGATCATGACGGTGGAGCACCTGATGTCGGCTTTCGCCGGCCTCGGGATCGATAACTGCCTGGTCGAATTGTCCTCGCCCGAGGTCCCGATTCTGGATGGCAGCTCCGGGCCGTTTGTGTTCCTGATCCAGTCCGCTGGCATCCATGAGCAGGAAGCGCCCAAGCGGTTCATTCGCATTCGCCAGCCGGTGCAGGTGGCCGAAGGCGACAAGTGGGCGCGCTTTGAGCCCTTCGACGGCTTCCGGCTGTCGTTTTCAATCGATTTTAGCCATCCGGCCTTCCGCGCCTCTGCGCAGAATCGGGTCATTGACTTTTCGTCGGCAACGTACGTCCGTGAGGTCAGTCGCGCGCGGACCTTCGGCTTCATGCGTGAGCTCGACACCTTGCGTGCTGCGAATCTCGGTCTGGGCGCGAGCCTGGACAACGTGGTGGCGCTGGACGAGTACAGGGTCGTTAACCACGATGGACTGCGGTACGAGGACGAGTTTGTTCGCCACAAGATCCTCGACGCGATCGGCGATCTTTATTTGCTTGGACATCCGGTGATCGGGGCGTATACCGCCTACAAATCGGGGCACGCCCTGAACAACAAACTGGTCCGGGCGGTGCTGGACGACCGCTCTGCGTTCGAGATCGTGACCTTTGAAGAAGAGAATCAGCCGGCGCCGATCAGCTTTGTCAGAGGCAGTCTGGTCGCGGCGTGATTGGCGGTTTGGACCGTTGATGTGGCCACTCAGCCGGAAGTTTCGCAGTTTCAGCCACTTGCCTTGCGTCACCGGAATGCGGACAGTAAACTCGCTCAGATGTCCGTTGCTGGGGGAAGCACCTTCGCCTCGATGCGGGTGCAATGCAGATGGTGGCGGTCATTGAGCCAGGCAAGCAGTGAACGATTTCGGTGGCGCAGTTGTACCAGCGCCGCAGCGGTTGTGGCGTACAGTACGGCGGTTTCGTTGCGCACATTGGCCAGTCTGATGTGGGCGGCCCAGGGTTCGGAGCACCACTCACTCAGGGTCCGGTTGATATCCGCGAACGTCTGCGCCCGCCGTAGCAGGCTGCCGATCGATTGCTGGTCATGGCTCGGCAGTTGCTTGACGCTCTTAGGCTCACGTGGGTCGGGGATCATAAGCGTATAAACATGGACATTATTGTCGTCAGCCACCGACGCGGCCGCACCTGGAAGTTTGCGCTCAATCCGCGCCATGTCTTCGTGTGGTTGCCGCTGGTTGCAGTGGTGTTTGCCATTGCTGCGGTGTCCTTCAAGGCCGGGCAGTTCTTCGAGTCGGTTCCGCTGCTGAGCAGCAAGGATACCGCGCTGCCGTCTTCGCTGGTGGCCGACTGGGCCCAGGAAGTCAGGCAACAGCGCGAGGCATTGGCCAGTGCTCGTTCCGAGGCTGAGCAGAACTCAGCGGCGCTGGCGCGGCGGATCGCTCAGCTGCAGGCGCATGTGATGCGGCTCGATGCGGCCGGTCAGCGCCTGACCGAAGTTGCCGGCTTGGACGAAGGTGAATTCAACTTCGATCAGAACCCTCCGGTCGGTGGTCCGGAATCGGTTGCTTTTGCCGATAGCGGCGTCAGTTCCGTATTCACGTCTCTGGACGGCTTCGAGCGCCAGCTCGCCGACCGTGAACGCCAGCTGCGGGTTCTGGAAGATCTCCTGCTGTCCAGCCGGATGCAGCGCCAGGTCCGGCCGTCCGGTTGGCCGATTCGCAGTGGCTTCATCAGCTCGCTGTTTGGCGTACGGACCGATCCGTTTACTGGACGTCTGACGCGGCACATGGGAATCGATTTCGCGGGGCGTGACGGTTCAGATGTGATGGCGGTGGCCGCTGGCATCGTGACCGAGTCCGGGCCGCATGACGGTTACGGCAATCTGGTCGAAATCAACCACGGAAATGGTTACACGACGCGCTACGGACACAACAAGGCGATCAAGGTCAAGATCGGCGACAAGGTTGCCAAAGGCCAGCGAATCGCTCTGATGGGGTCGACGGGGCGCTCCACCGGACCGCATGTGCATTTCGAAGTTTTGTATAACGGCACGCTGGTCAACCCGGACCAGTACATTCACGCGGCGCGCTGATTCCGGCCGGGCCGTGGCGCTGAACGTGACTTGAACGGGCCGGAAGCCGTCCCCAGTTAGGCATAATACGCCGCACACGACGGTTCATACGCCCATCCGCGTCTACGAGCGCGGCTTTACCGACGATACCTATGGTTAACAATCTGCTGGCTCGCGTTTTCGGGAGCCGCAACAAGCGTATTCTCAAGCGGCTTGATCGCCTCGTCGTCGATGTCGGCGCGCAAGAAGCGCGCTATGCGGGGATGAGCGATACCGAGCTGGCCGATCAGACGCGGTTGTTCCGCGAGCGCTTGGCCAAGGGAGAGACCCTCGATCAGCTCCAGGCGGAGGCATTTGCACTGGTGCGTGAAGCGGGCAAGCGCGTGCTCAACATGCGCCACTTTGACGTTCAGTTGATCGGTGGCGCGGTACTGCATCAGGGCAAGATTGCCGAAATGCGTACCGGTGAAGGCAAGACACTGGTGGCAACCCTGGCGGCCTACCTGAATGCACTACCCGCCAAAGGCGTGCATGTCGTTACCGTCAACGATTACCTGGCGCGGCGCGACTCGGAGTGGATGGG
>JBFFJL010000499.1:0-2866 GCA_041555955.1 Nevskiaceae bacterium | reverse complement strand
CTGCGTTCCTGACGAAACACCCAGAAGTTCAGCATCAGATAGTTGAATACCAGCACGATGCCGGTCGCGATCACCTGTGCCAGCAGGTAATGCCACAGCCGCGGCGCCAGCCACCACATCAACAACGTATTCAGCGACCAGCCGATCGCGAACATGATCGCAAAGCGCGGCACGCCCTGACGGTGCGCGCGCGTGCTGTGGAAGGTCAGGTTGCGATTGAGCAGGTAGTTGACGAGCGCGCCGGCAATGAAGCCAGTCGCGGTTGCCGGTGTCGGCCACCAGCCGCCGCCTTCGACCGCGCTGATCAGCACGATGTAGTGCACGGCGGTTGACGCCAGACCTACGCCGATGAAGCGCGGAATCTGGGTCTTGTGACGGCGGGGCGCGGCAGACTTCACGGCAGGAGTGTCGGTTTGATGTGAGGACGGGGCGCCATCGCGGTGACGCCGATCGCCTGCAAGCCTGTGCAATTGCCTGAGCAGCGTCAAATGGCTGCGGATGCTGCTGCGCGGGCCAAGGCTTGCATTACCAGAAAAAGAAAATAACCATACGCGTACGTTAAATTGGTCCGCAGGGCGCGGCGCGCGGGCTCCGAGGGGGAACAGGGTATGAAACAGCAGGCTGCCGGGTTGCCGGCATTTTCCGAACTGGATGGCTGGGGTCTGGCGCGGCGACGCGTTGTCCGTGCGCTGGCGCTGGTGCCGACCGCAGTTGGCGGCAGCTTCGCACTGGGGGCCTGCAGCGCCGACGATGCGCCGGGACCGGATGGCCGGCCGTTGCTGGCTTTGTCCGCCGCGCAGGCGCGTACCTTGGAAGCGGTGGCTGACGCGGTGGTGCCAACGACCGGCGGATTTCCGAGTGCGCGCGCGGCCGACGTGATGCGTCGCTTCGACGAGGAGCTGAGTCTGGTCTCGCCGTCGATTCGCGATGATCTGAAGGCGGCGCTGGGGGTGCTCGAGTATCTGCCGTCACTCTACGGACACTTCGGTCGCTTTTCGCATCTTGACCGTTCCGCGCAACAGGCGGTGCTGCAGCAGATGTGCGGCAGCCGCGTCGAGCTGCTGCGGGCGATCGGCAGCAATGTGAGAATTCTGGTGCAGTTCTTCTACTTTGCGCATCCCAAGACCTGGGCCGCGACCGGGTACGACGGGCCGTTCGGACGTTTGCCCGAGCGGATGGACGATCAGCGCCGCTGGTACGCCGAGCACACCGGAGCGTCGGCATGAGTGCGCAAAAGCCAGGACGGATTTATCAGTGGAAGGACCTGACGCAGGCGCAGACGATCCGTGCCGAGGTCTGTGTGATCGGTTCGGGTTGCGGTGGCGCGACGATGGCGCGGCAGCTGGCGATGGCCGGGCACGATGTCATCGTGCTGGAGCGCGGCGGCTATTACCCGGAGTCGACTTTCGATCAGAGTGAGCTGGGCATGAACGGCAAGCTGTCGGCCGACCGCAGCATGCGCGCCTCGGCTGACGGCGGCACCTTGCTGTTGTCGGGCAACAACGTCGGCGGTGCCTCGGTGCACTACTGGGCCGACAGCTACCGGACGCCGGAGGATCGCCTGCAACTGTGGGCGGATCGTTACGCCGTGAGCGGGCACGATGCGGCGGCGCTGGCGCCAGCCTGGGACGAGATCACCACGACGCTGAACGTGCATCCGGCGACCGAGGAGTATCACAACCGCATGAATCAGCTGCTGCGCTCGGGCGCCGAGCAGCTGGGCTGGGAAGGTAAGCCCGTGCCGCAGGCGCGCAAGGGCTGCGTCAAGTCAGGGCACTGCATGCAGGGCTGCATGTACCGCGCCAAGCAGTCGCAGCTGGTGACGCATATTCCGCAGGCGGTGGCGCACGGCGCGCGTGTCTATGCCGACGTCGAGGCGCGCGAGCTGGTCTGGGAGGGCGGCAAGGTCAAGGCACTGCAGGCGCGCGTGGTTCATCGCCCCAGCAACCGCGCCAGTGACATCGCGCTGACGATCGAGGCCAAAGCGTTCGCGCTCGCAGCCGGGGGCTATTACAGCGCGCCGTTCCTGATGCGACAGGAGGGGTTGCAGTCCCGGTTGCCCATGCTGGGCAAGCAGTTCGGCATGAACCCGACGGCGATGGTGCACGGTCTGTATGACGAGGACATCGTGCTGTGGCGGAACATCCCCGCCGCGTTTGGCGTCGAGCATTTCCGTTTGGCGAAGTTCGATGATGCCGGTGCCTATGTCGAGGGCGGCTATCTGCTGATGGCGAACCAGATCCAGCCCGGCCTGCTCGGTTCGATGATGCCGGTGATGGGTGATGAGCTGGGGCAGTGGATGGCTCAGCTGCCACGTATCGGCGGCACCATCGCCTGGATCGACGATCCGGCCGACGAACTCGGCGAGTTGACGCTGGCCAAGGACGGCACGCCCAAGGTTCACTACCCCTATGGCCCGCTGACGCAGGCGATTCTGCGCGACACCATCAAGAAACAGGCGCAACTGCAGTTCGCAGTCGGTGCGCGCAAGCTGCTGGTGGCGGGTGCCGACGCCCTGCAGCTCAATTCCACGGCGGACATCGGCAAGATCGATCAGCTGCCGATCCGCGCGGGCGGCCTGTTCATGGCCGCACCGCATCCGTCGGGAGGCTGCGTGATGGGGCGCGACGCCAGGGATTCGGTGACCGATTCCAGCCATCGCGTGCACGGCTTCGACAACCTGTTCGTCGCTGACAGCTCGGTGTTTCCGACGCCGGTGTCGGTGGACCCGAGCTTTACCATCATGGCGTTCAGCTACGTTGCGGCCGAACACGTGCGCCAGCAATTGGGCTGACCCAAATGACGACGGCAGGCCTCTTGGCCTGCCGTCGCGCGGGGCAGCGTGAATTCTGGACTCAGCCATTGT
>JBFFJL010000498.1:0-2873 GCA_041555955.1 Nevskiaceae bacterium | reverse complement strand
TGTCTGCGTGAGCGGAGGCCGTGGCAGGCCTCACCGGAACCACGGCCGGAAAGATCTGGCCGCGCAGAGTGACCCGGCGGTAGCCGCAAAGCTGTGCGGCGCTGGCGGCAACCGCTCGCCCAAGCAGGGCCTGGCGCAGTCCCGGATGCAGCAGTGTGCCGTAGATCAGCAACAGCGTGCAGCGGGCAACGCCGGTTGTGGAGTGCAAGACGGGCTCAGATGCGCTCGCCACGGGCCCATGCCAGTGCGTCCGCTTGACGCTCGTTGCCCCAGAACAGCTCGCCGTCGACCCAGTAACTGGGCGCGCCAAAAATACCGAGCTCGCGCGCCTGATCGGTGTTCTGGCGCAGGCGGTCCTTCAAGGGTGACCGCGAAACCGAATCCAGACGCGCGTTGGCGTCTTGGCCGATCGCAAGCAGACAGGTGCGGATGACACCGTCGTCGGCAATGTCGCGATCGTCGGCGAAGTTGGCGGTATACACCGCTCGAATAAAATCGTCGATCCACGGCGCGTCGGCGTAGGCGGCGACGATCCGCGCCGCGCTGACACTGGTGCGCGGAAATGACGAAGGCTGCCGGTACGGCAGGTTCATGCGACCGCACAGGCGCTCGATATCACGCCACATGTAACGCCCCTTGGCCGGATGCTGAATGAACGGCGAGCTGTCGTAACCCTGTTCGCGGAATACCGGACCCAGCAGAAAAGCGCGCCACTGCACGGTGACGCCAGCGGACCTGGCGGCAGCTTCCAGTGTCATCGCCGCCGGGTAGGAATAGGTGCTGGCGAACTCGAACCAGAACTGCATGACGCGGGGCATGGAGCGCTCCAGTGACGTAAACGGATAGCGTAGCTGGAACGCGGCGCCGCCGCCTTCGTCGATGTCTGCGGTTACGCTGCCACGCAGCACTTACCGCACAGCCGCTCGTCGCGTTGATTACGGCCAATGTCGGAACTCATGGTTACCATCACACTCCCGCGCGTTTTCTTGATCCGATCTGAGGTGATGCCATGCCGGCTTACAAGGCCCCGCTGCGCGATATGCGCTTTCTGCTGAACGAAGTGTTCGACTACCCTGGGCATTACGCCGAGCTGTCCAACGGCAAGGATGCTGACCCGGATACCGTCAACGCGATCGTCGAGGAGTGCGCCAAGCTGTGCGAAGAAGTGCTGGCACCGCTAAATCTGCCAGGCGACGAGGAAGGCTGCCACCTGGAAAACGGCGAAGTCCGCACGCCCAAGGGCTTCAAGGACGCCTATACCCAGTTCGTCGAAGGCGGCTGGCAGGGGCTGTCGCATCCGACCGAGTACGGCGGTCAGGGCATGCCGATGTCGCTGGGGCTGCTCAAGGCCGAGATGATGGGCACGGCCAACTGGTCGTTCAGCATGTATCCGGGGCTGTCTCTGGGCGCGATGAACACGGTGATGCAGCATGCAACGCCCGAGCAGAAGTCGATCTACATGCCGCCGATGTGCGAAGGCCGCTGGTCCGGCACGATGTGTCTGACCGAGCCGCAATGCGGCACCGATCTGGGCCAGGTCAAGACCAAGGCCGAGCCGCAGCCGGACGGCACCTACAAGATTACCGGCACCAAGATCTTCATTTCGGCCGGCGATCACGACCTGACCGAGAACATCGTGCACATCGTGCTGGCGCGTCTGCCAGACGCGCCGCCGGGAACCCGGGGCATCTCGCTGTTCATCGTGCCGAAGGTCCGGGTCAATGCCGACGGCAGCCTGGGCGAGCGCAACGAGGTTGTCTGCAGCGCACTTGAGCACAAGATGGGCATCAAGGCTTCCGCGACCTGCGTGATCAACTTCGATGGTGCCGAGGGCGTGATGATCGCCGAGCCCAACAAGGGTCTCGAAGCGATGTTCACGTTCATGAATACCGCCCGCATCGGGACCGCAATCCAGGGTGTGTGCCACGCCGAAGCCTCGTTCCAGGGCGCCGTGGCCTATGCCAAGGATCGTCGCTCGATGCGCGCGCTGCGCGGCAAGCAGGAACCGGACAAGGTTGCTGATGCGCTGATCCATCACGCCGACGTGCGCCGCATGCTGCTGACGCAGAAAGCCTTCGCCGAAGGCGGCCGCGCGATGATCTACTTTGCTGCACAGTACGCCGACCATATGACCAATGGTGTCACCGAAGGCGACGCCAAGAAGTACAAGTACTGGGACGACAAGCTCGGCTTCTTCACGCCGATTCTGAAGGGCTTTTTGACCGAAATGGGTCTGGAAGCGGCGAACCAGGGGATCCAGGTGTTCGGTGGCCACGGCTACATCAAGGAACACGGCATGGAGCAGATCGCGCGCGATGCGCGTATCGCCACCCTGTACGAAGGCACTACCGGCATCCAGGCGCTGGATCTGCTGGGTCGCAAGGTGCTGGTGATGACCCGCGGCAAGGCCGTGCGCGAGTTCACCGGCATGATCGCCAAGTTTGCGATGGAGCACATGTCTGATCCCAAGCTTCGCCGTTACGCAGCATCGCTGGCGGGCCTGGCCGCAGAGTGGAACGTGCTGACGATGCGCATCATGCTGATGGCGCGTAAGGACCGCGAGCAGGTCAGCGCTGCCAGCCATCACTTCCTGATGTTCTCCGGCTACGTGACGATGGCGTACTTCTGGGCCTTGCAGGCTGCAGTGGCCAGCAAGCGGCTGGCTGAAGGCGGCGCTGAGAGTCCGGAGTTCTACAAGGCCAAGATTGCCACCGCGCGGTTTTATTTCGACCACATTCTGCCGCGGTCCAAGGGCCATGCGACTTCGATGCTGAAGCCCAGCAAGTCACTGACCAAGCTGCCGATCGACAGCTTCATCTTCGAGTAAGCTCGGCGTTGATGATCGACCAAACAGCAAGGGCGCCGAAAGGTGC
>JBFFJL010000497.1:0-2898 GCA_041555955.1 Nevskiaceae bacterium | reverse complement strand
GCCGCATCACCGCTGGCCGCCGCGAATTACTGCCTCGGGCGGTTGGAATGCACAAGGACCCTGCGCAGAGTGTGCTGGACGCTACGGCGGGCCTGGGACGGGACGGTTATGTGCTCGCCGCACTTGGCGCCACCGTCACGCTAGCCGAACGTCAGGCCGAGCTGGTCGCGCTACTGCACGACGCTCACCGGCGCGCACTGAACAGCGCCGATACCCGCGAAGTGGCGCAGCGCATCGACATCGTCGGCGCCGACGCCCTGAGCCTGATGCGCAGCGGTCGGCGCTGGGACGTGATTCACCTCGATCCGATGTACCCGCACCGCGACAAATCCGCGTTACCGCAGAAGGAAATGCAGTTCCTGCGCGAACTCACCGGTGGAGACGACGATGCCGACGCCCTCCTGGCTCCCGCGCTATTGGCCGCGCGACGGCGCATCGTGGTCAAACGGCCGATGGACGCGCCCTTTCTGGCGCAAACCAAACCGGCATTCCAGCTCAGCGGCAAGCAGGCGCGCTACGACGTTTACCTGCCACTGTCATCGAGCCCGGCCTAAAATGTCGACGCCATTTGCTTGCTTTCCATTCACATGCGCCTGCTGACTCTTGTCCGTCACGCCAAGTCGTCCTGGAACTATCCGGAACTGAGTGACTTCGAGCGCCCACTGAATGATCGCGGACGTCGCGACGCCCCTCGTATGGCCACCCACATCTCGGCCCTGATCGGACGACCCGACCGCATCATCACCAGTCCTGCCGTGCGCGCACTCAGCACCGCACGACAGTTCGCCGAAAAACTCGGCGTAGAGCCCAAGGCCGTATCGATTCAACCGCGGATCTATGAAGCTTCGGCCGACACCCTGCTGACCCTGGTCCAGCTACTGGATGACGCCGATGCACACGTGATGTTGTTCGGTCACAACCCCGGCTTCACCGAGCTGGCCCATGCGCTGGCACACTGCAGTTTTGACGACATGCCGACCTGCGCAGTCGTCCAGCTGGGCTTTGACGTCGACTGCTGGCTCGATGTCACCGAGCGCAGCGGCGTCGAGCGCCACTACCTCTATCCCAAGCAGTTCACGACGTGACGGCAACCAGCGATTGCCGATAGCGACGCGCATTGTCGACATAGTGCTGCGCCATCGCCTGCAGCATCTGGATTTCCTGCGGCTGCAGCTCGCGCACAACCTTGGCCGGCGCCCCCATGATCATCACGCCATCGGGAAACTGCTTGCCTTCGGTCACCAGCGCATTGGCCGCAACGATGCAATTGCGACCGATCCGTGCGCGATTCAGCACCACGGCCTTGATGCCGATCAGCGTGTTATCTCCGATCTCGCAGCCATGCAGCATCGCCAGATGTCCTACGGTGCAGCCTTCGCCGACCTGCAGCGGCAAGCCGTGATCGGTATGCAGCACCGAGCCGTCCTGGATATTGCTGCCCGCGCCGATGCTCAGCGCATCGTTGTCGCCACGCAGCACGCAGCCGAACCAGACACTGGCATCGCGGCCCAGGCGCACATCGCCGATCAGGGTCGCGGTGTCGGCCACCCAGCTACCCTCGCTACACTGCGGTGTCATTTCGCCCAGCGCATAGATCATGTCAACCGCACCCCAAGTTCAGAAGAGCCGCAGTGTGCCGACGCAACATTCCGCCGCGCAACATCGTTGGCACGCGTGGATCGTCATCATGCTGCTGGCATGGCTCGTCGCGGGCTGCAGCGACAAGACGCCGAAACTGTCGCCACTCGCGGACGACGCGGTCATTCTGGCCTTCGGCGACAGCCTGACTCGCGGCACCGGCACATCGATCGATCAGGCCTACCCTGCCCAGCTCGAAGCCTTGATCGGACGACGCGTGATCAACGCCGGGGTGCCCGGGGAAACCAGCAGCCAGGGCCGGGAGCGCCTGCCCCGGACCCTTGAGGACACTGAACCGGCCTTGGTGATCCTGTGTCTCGGCGGCAATGACATGCTGCACCAGCAGGATCGCACCGCGATGGTTCGCAATCTGGAAGCCATGGTGTCCGAGATCCGTGCGCACGGCGCCGAGGTGATGCTGCTCGCGGTGCCCGAACCGAAGCTGCTGTTGCGCAGCAGCGAGCCGGCCTATGCGGCGCTGGCGCAACGCCTGCAGCTGCCGCTACAAAACGATGTCATCACCGCGGTGCTCGCTGATCGCACACTGAAGTCTGATCCGATCCATCCCAACGCCGCCGGCTATCGTCGTATCGCCGAAGCCGTCGCCGCATTACTCAGGCGCAGCGGCGCAATCTAGGTTTCGATCAGCAGGCCGGGCTAGACCACCGCCGCGATTCGTGGTCGCTCACTCATGCCAAAGCCGTGACCATGTTCCAGCAGATATTCCAGCCACTTGTTGAGCATCAGGTTGCGGCGCCACTGTTCGGACAGAAACGCGTGCGCAGCCGGATCGGCCTCGTCTGCCGCAAGCCAGGGCGGGCGCTGGCTGCATTGCAGCGCTTCAGCCACACCGGCGTCACGGTAAACCCGGATCCACAGGTCCGGTTGCCGGCGCATGCCGGACTCGTCGGTGAATTCGTAGGTCAGTCGCAGATTCAGCGTATACCGATCACGATCAGTCACCTGCAGATGCAACGGGCAATCGCTGGCGCTGCGGGATACTGCGGCATCGAAAGGAATGTCCATTTCAGGCAGCAGCCGTTCAAGCAAGCGAAAGTTCCGCTCATAGAGTTCGAGCAGATGCGCGATGCTGCGGGGTTTTCCGCAGCACGGACAAAGATGCGTGGTCGCTTGCATGCGCGGACTATAAGATAGCCGTACAGGTCCGACAAACACGTTTTCGATCACGGACAGACAATCATGCCCATACGCGAAATCACCACCAAACCCTATCTCGACCAGAAGCCCGGAACCGCGGGG
>JBFFJL010000496.1:0-2905 GCA_041555955.1 Nevskiaceae bacterium | reverse complement strand
CAAGGCGATGAAAGAGATCCGATCGTTCTCCCGGTTATATGAGGTCAACCTCAATTACCGGGAGCTTCGGCTCATCCACGATCTCATCAAGAGGCAGATCGAGAAGGACGTCAAGCACAACAGCGAAGCCTCGCGAAAGCGAGCGCGTGCGCTAGAACGTATGATGCGGACCCTTGCGCCGACGTTCAAGCTCTCCACCGCCCACTACATGATTACCGGCGACGAGGCTCTCACCGAGCACGATGAGAAGCACTACAAGACGGAGCCGGAACCCGAAGCACAGAAGGAGCTGTTATGACATCGCAATTTTTCTCACCGTGGGCTGTGCTATCGCGCCGCCCGCCGCCGAACCACGACGCCGGGAGCTTCACCGAACATCGAGATCTCGAAGACGCACAGAATTGCGCCGACAAGGTCAACGGCACGGTCTGGCTTGTCTCCCATGACGGCACTCAGCTCGAAAGGTATATCCCATGAGCGCATATCTCACACCCGGCTGGTGCTGGCACAAGTATACTCTCGACGTTGCCGACAGCGTAGGCGGCGACCCGACCGTAAGCGCGCTGTACCATAACTTCTATGTCATCAAGGCAACCAAAGCTCAGCACGGGATCTATCTCCGTGAAGTCACCTTGGACGGCGCTGACATGGAGAGCCACGTCAAATCGTTCCCGAAGGGGCGCTTCATGAGCCTGATCGGCGGGAAGAGGCTGTTTGCCTACCCGACGGAGCCAATGGCGCGTAAGGCGTTCGTCGATCAGTGCGAGGAACTGGCTAAAATGCACCGGCACCGCGCCGACGGATACCAGAAGGGCGGCGAAATGCTGGCCCAGCATATCGGCGAGTACATGAAACACATGGAATGGTACGTGAGGGACGCCTAGCTATTCGCAGATAGCGAGCCACGCGGCGTTGTTGCGGGTGACTTGCATGACCGTGACCTCTGTGTCGTCCTCATGCGTGAAGACCGGCTCATAGATCAGGCAGTAGCTATTTGTCGGAACGCTGGAACTTCCGGCGCACCCGCTCAAGATGGCTAGGATCACGAAGGCGATGGCGAGCCTTGTTAACATCGTCGATGTCCTCGATTGTCTCACGCATGAACTCTGCTTGACCCTCCGCCTTTGCGGCGCGCTTGGCGCTGTTCCCACTCATCCATGAGAACAGCTTGCCAAACGCGCCCAAAGCGGCAGCGCCCATCGATATGATGGACGTCCACATTTACGCAGCCTTCTTCGAGGCCTGATACTTCTGGATCATCGACCACACGACACCGACAATGGTCATGACGCCACCGACAACCTCGTTCATGGTCGCCTCATCGAAGAAGCCCTTGGCGACCATCCAGCCGCCGACAAAAGTCAGGGCATGACGCCCAAACCCAACAATCATGTCGAAACCCATAACGGTAGTCCTTTCAGTAAGTTACTTATCGTGGCCCTTGCCGGGATTACCGGGCCTGCCACCCTTGCCCCAGCCCTTGCCGGGGTTGTCGTCGTCGTTACCATCGTCGTCGTTACCGTGACCTTTGTCGTCGTCACCGTCATCGCCGTCGTTGTCACCATCGTCATCGTCGCCGTCGTCGCCGGGACGGTCGCGATCAGGACGATCACGGTCGACCTTGTCCGTCACCGCGCGATCGTCACCGCAGTAGAGCTTCGGGTCATCCAGACACACGTCGGCGGACGCGGGGACAGCGAACAGGAACAGGCCGAAAACCACAGCCAAAATCATCGAGATCAAACGCATTGCGCCCTCCTATGGGTCAAATTCTATGTGAAGGTGCGTCTCTTCTAGCACGACATCGTACTGACTGCCAAGAGCCTCCGCGATGCGTTCCTTGATGCGGATCATTTCCAGCTCGCCAAGGAACCGGGTTCGCAAGTCGATCGCGTACCCGGAATAATGCAGGGAGCCCTGCTTGTGCTTGCCATCGAGGGCCGACGTGATGACCACGTCGCGCTTGTACTCCTGAAAGACACCGTGAGCCACTTGAAGCGCAAGAAGCGCCTCCGGCTGAATACCACGAATGTCCGTTCCGTGTTTCAGGAAGATCATGCTATTTGGGCTTGCCGCCGCGCTTGAACCGCTTGCGAGCCTCATCGGTCCCAAGGAACCGCTGAATGCGGCCAAGCAGAGTATTGATCTGCCCAAAATCCTTGCCAATCTTCTTCGCTGCAACCTCTTCAGGTTTTGCTTTCGTCTTCTTCTGAGCCATCGTTTCGATCCTCTATGTGAACTTGAAGCCATCGCGCCGCGACAGCAAACTCTTTCGGCCTGAACCGAACTGCCCGCCTCCGCTGGAGAAGGTCATGGAAAAGGGGTCAAACTGTCGGATCTTCGTGCGAGCCTTGTTAATTCCAAACCTAGAGCCGTCGCCGCGCTTCTTGCCGCCGACCCTGAACTCGCCACCGTCACGGTTCCCGCCGTCCGTACCCGGAGGCCCGCTGTTTTGGTCGCGGCTGCTGCCGCCGCCGAGGTCGCCTGCTGATCCACCAAGAGCCATTACGAATTTCCTTTCAACAGATATGATATCAAGCCGCCCGCGATGGTCGCGACTATAGCAGCCATTCCTTGAACGCGCCACTTGGATTGTTCGAGCCCGCGAATGCGGTACTCATGGTCCTTGCGGCGATACGCCGTCTCATTGATAAGACCGTCGAGCTTTTCTTCCAAGTGGGCGATGGCGACTAGAATAGCTGTGTGGTTCGGTTCGTCGGCCATTACTTCCCTCGTAGAGCACGTCGGCTTGCAAGAAGACCCACAACGCCGGGGTCAAGATCACTTGCCCCGATTGTGCCATTCGCCAGCAGAACGTGCAAGATATCTTCTGCGATGAACTCCATATCAGGTTTCGTACTGTCCAAGCCATGCTGGCGATCAGTAAACTCCTTCGCCTGTGCTT
>JBFFJL010000495.1:0-2922 GCA_041555955.1 Nevskiaceae bacterium | reverse complement strand
GCCCTCAGGACCGCGTACTGCTGACCGACGTCAAGGCCAACTTCCGCAAGGCTTTCGACGGCGAGCAGAAGATGCGCCCGTCCGCAGGACCGGCTACCGTCACCGACATGGGCCAGACCTATGAGCTGAAGGACGGCGCGGTGGTGATCGCCGCCATCACCTCCTGCACCAACACCTCGAACCCGAGCGTGCTGATCGGCGCCGGCCTGCTGGCCCGCAAGGCGCGCGCGCTGGGCCTGAAGAGCCAGCCCTGGGTCAAGACCTCGCTGGCCCCCGGATCCAAGGCAGTCACCGAGTACCTGAAGAAGGCCGGGCTGGTCGAAGACCTGGAATACCTGGGCTTCAACATCGTCGCCTATGGCTGCACCACCTGCATCGGCAACTCCGGCCCGCTGAACGAGCCGATCGGCAAGGCCATCCAGGACAACAAGCTGTCGGTTTCCGCCGTACTGTCGGGCAACCGCAACTTTGAAGGCCGCGTGCATCAGGACGTGCGCATGAACTATCTGGCGTCGCCGCCGCTGGTCGTCGCCTACGCGATTGCCGGCAGCACCGACCTGGATCTGACCTCCGAGCCGATCGGCAAGTCCAGCGATGGCAAGGACGTGTTCCTGAAGGACATCTGGCCGTCCAACAAGGAAATTTCCGACACGGTTGCACAGGCGGTCACCGCCGATCTGTTCAAGGCCAGCTACGCCGACGTCCTCAAGGGCGACGCGCGCTGGCAGGGCATCAAGATCAGCAAGTCGGAAACCTATCCCTGGGATAGCAAGTCGACCTACGTCGCCAACCCGCCGTACTTCGACGGCATGACGATGACGCCTCCGGGCATCCAGCCGATTCTCGGCGCACGCTGTCTGGCGCTGCTGGGCGACTCGATCACCACCGACCACATCAGCCCGGCTGGCGTGATCAAGCAGGATGGCCCAGCCGGCAAGTTCCTCGAAGCGCACGGCGTCGCCAAGGCGGACTTCAACTCGTTCGGCTCGCGCCGCGGCAATCATGAAATCATGATGCGCGGCACCTTCGCCAACACTCGCATCAAGAACGCGATGACCCCGGGTGTCGAAGGGGGCGTGTCGAAGTACATCGGCAAGGATGGCAGCGCCGGCCCGGTCGAAGCGATCTATGACGTCGCCATGAAGCACCAGGCTGACGGCACGCCGCTGGTGGTGCTCGCCGGCAAGGAATACGGCACCGGCTCGTCGCGCGACTGGGCGGCCAAGGGCACGATCCTGCTCGGCGTCAAGGCGGTAATTAGCGAGTCTTTCGAGCGCATTCATCGCTCCAATCTGGTCGGCATGGGCGTACTGCCGCTGAACTTCGTTGATGGCCAGAGCGCCCAGAGCCTGGGTCTGGACGGCACCGAGACTTTCGATTTCGAGGGTCTGGTCAGCGGCGCCAGCGAGGTCAGCGTCAAAGCCACCAAGGCTGACGGCAGCGTCGTCGCCTTCAGGGCCAAGGTGCGCATCAACACGCCGAAGGAATGGGAGTACTACGCCCACGGCGGCGTGCTGCAGTACATGCTGCGCCAGATGGCGGCAGCGTAATTGCGGCTACAGCAGACAAAGGGGGCGCTTCGGCGCCCCCTTTTTTGCGTAGTGACGGCTCGAATCATCAGATCTGCCAAGCCGTATTGGCGTGGATTTCTACAGAGCGAAATCCCTTACACTGCAGCTTCTCCTCGCAGCAACCACATCAACGACTGATGGCCAGCATGACTACACGCGTTGTTTTCAATCAGAAAGGCGGCGTCGGCAAGACCACGATCGTCTGCAACCTCGCCGCTATCGCAGCCTCCCAGGGCCTGCGCACGCTGGTGATCGACCTGGATACGCAGGGCAATGCGACGCAATACCTGACCGGATCATCACCCACCAAGCCGGACCGCACGATCGGCGACTTCTTCGATTCGACCCTGGGTTTTTCGCTGAGTCCGCAACCGTTCGTCACGTATGCCAGCAATACGCCGTTCGATAACCTTGACGTCGTTGCTGCCGACCCGCGTCTGGACGAACTCGCGGTGAAGCTGGAAGCTAAGCAGAAGATCTACAAGTTCCGCGACGCGCTGCGCAAACTGCGCGGCTATGATGCGGTCTTCATCGATACCCCGCCGGCGCTCAACTTTTACTCACGCTCGGCGCTGATCGCTGCCGACAGCGTGTTGATCCCGTTTGACTGCGACGAATTCGCGCGTCAGGCGCTGTATACGCTGCTCGACAACATTGCCGAAATCCGCGCCGACCACAACGACAATCTGGAAATCGGCGGAATTGTCGTCAATCAGTTCCAGTCACGATCCAAACTCCCCACCCGAATGGTCGAGGAACTGCGCGCTGAAGGGCGCCCGCTGTTCGAGCAGGCACTGAGCAGTTCGGTCAAGGTCAAGGAATCGCACGAGAATTACACGCCGTTGATCTACCTCGATCGCAGTCATCGGGTGACCCAAGAGTATCTTGCGCTGTACAACGCGCTCGATTCCGAGGCCTGAATTCTCCAGCAGCCGCGACCGGGCTGAGTGCGCACCACCCCAACAATGTCCAAGCTGACCGATCCCGCCCAGCACAGCGGAGCATAGGGGAGCCGAGGCACCTCAGCTCACACGGTGGAGTGCTGCATCAACTCGATCCGGTTGCGGCCATTTTGCTTGGCCCGGTACAGCATCTTGTCGGCCGCACGCATGACCGCATGCCCGTCCGGTCCATGTGTCGGAAGTTCCGCGATGCCGATGGACACAGTCAAGGTTCCCAGGGAGCGCCCACGATGTTCGACGCGACTCCGTTCCAGCGCCGTGCGGATGCCGTCGGCACGCCGCGCCGCTTCAGCGATGGTCGTTCCCGGGAGCAGCAGCAGGGGTGATCTGTCTGGAGACCCAAAACGCCCTGTTTTGATCTTCTAGGGCGTCTGTCGGTTGCGAAAAAT
>JBFFJL010000494.1:0-2951 GCA_041555955.1 Nevskiaceae bacterium | reverse complement strand
GGCGACGGCAACATTCACTTCAATGTGTCGCAGCCGCTGGGTGCTGACTCGCAGGCGTATCTTGCCGAATGGGAACGCTGCAATCGCGTCGTGCATGACCTCGTGATGGCGCTGCACGGTTCATTCTCAGCCGAGCATGGCATCGGCCGCTTGAAGACGGCGGAGCTGGCGCACTACAAGTCACCGGTGGCGGTGCAGGCGATGCGGCAGATCAAGCGGGCGCTCGATCCGCGCGGCATCCTCAACCCAGGCGTGATCTTGCCGGACGCAGCGCTACCGGACTGCTGACTGCGCCTGACGCGGCGCGGTGGTTTCGTTCAGGAACGCCAGCGCTTGTGCAAAGGTGTCGCCGTCGAACAGAAAGGTCGTGATGTGCCCGGACAGCGACGGCGTCACCAGCTCGCTGCGCACGCCGGCATCGAGCAGCGTCTGGTGCAGACGCTCGGACTGTTCGACTTCGACCAACTGATCGAGCCTGCCGTGATACAGCAGCACCGGCGGATCGTCGGCCGAGACATAGGTGATCGGCGAGGCCGCCGCGTACTCCGCGCCGAACTGATCCGGCGTGCCGCCGATCAGCGCCTTGATGAACGGGCTGTCGGGATAGACGCGCAGATCGGTCGGCCCGGCGCCAGCCACCACCGCGCGTACGCGGGGCGTGTCGGCGGCGGGGTCGAGGCCCAGCATCAGTGCCAGATGTGCGCCGGCCGAATAGCCCATGACCGCGATGCGATCCGGATCGATGCGATGTTCCGCGGCGTGCGTGTGCAGCCGGCGCAGTGCGGCGCGCATGTCGTCCAGCTGCGCCGGAAAGCGATCATCCGGCGCGAGGCGATAGCCGATGTTGTAGGCCGCGAAACCGGCTTTGGCCAGGCGCTTGGCAAACTTGTCCATGTCCGCGCGCTCGCCGCGTATCCAGCCGCCGCCGTGCACAACCAGTACCGCCGGCCAGGGCCCAGCGCCTTCGGGGACATAAAGATCGCCGACCTGCTTCGGCGTGCCGCGATCGACGTAAGCCAGCGCGGGGCTTACGCGAAAGCTGCGGGTGTCGGCCACGGTTGCGCAAGCGCCCAGCGCAGCGATCAGTGGAACCCAAAGAACCCGAAACATGCATGACTCTCCCAGACGGTCGGTCGATAATGCGGCGCGCGCTGCGGACGCGGCGCGAGAAATGTGTCACTGCCAATACGCGTGCTTCGACGATCAGGATGCGCGTGGACTCGTTTTCCGCCCAATCGGATCGAATGCATGAGCGCGCCCGTCACTCTGGAAACCGTCACGCTGGATCTCGCTGACGCAGTCGACGCGTTGTCGTTCAGCCCGCCGGTGACGCATGTCTACAACCCGCTGCGCTACGCCTGGGCCGCTCAGGCAGAGTATCTGCGTCGCTATGGTTCCGCGAAGGGTCGCATCATCCTGCTGGGCATGAATCCGGGGCCGTTCGGTATGGCGCAGGTCGGTGTGCCGTTCGGTGAGGTGGCGATGGTGCGTGACTGGATCGGTATCGATGTGCCGATCGCCAGGCCGGCCCACGAACACCCCAAGCGCCCGGTGCAAGGCTTTGCCTGCACCCGCAGTGAGGTCAGCGGCAAGCGCCTGTGGGGCTGGGCGCGCGACCGCTTCGGCAGCGCCGACGCGTTCTTCGCGCGCTACTTCGTGGTGAATTACTGTCCGCTGGTGTTCATGGAGGCCAGCGGCCGCAACTACACACCGGACAAGCTGCCGAAGGCCGAGCGCGAGGCACTGTACGCGCACTGCGATACCGCGCTGCGACGCTCGGTCGAAGTGCTGCAGCCGAGTGCGGCCATCGGCATCGGCCGTTTCGCCTATGACTGCCTGGGGCGAGTGCTGGAAGGACACACGCTGCCGATCTTCACCGCGCCGCATCCGTCGCCGGCCAGTCCGGTGGCCAATCGCGGCTGGGCGCCACTGATGGACAGGGTTGCCGATGAGGTCGAAGGCCAGCGCTGATTCGGTATTCGACCAAGGCCGGATGGCAGATGCTGACAGCCTCCGGTTCAATCTGAGCTTGCCCGCACGGCGTGAAATCCCTTTAATGGCGCCCCTGTCCACCCCCGAGCCGGATTTTTCGTGACCGCGCTGTTTCTATTGTTGGTGTGTCTGGCGCTTGGCGTGCTGATCGCCCGCTTTGCGCACCCGCCGCTGGGGCTGGCGCAGGGTCTCAACTGGTGGGTGATCAACATCGCGCTGCCGGCGCTGGTGCTGGAACTGATTCCGCGGCTGCACTTCGAGTGGCAGTTCTGGTTTCTGGTGGTGACGCAGTACATGGTGATGATCGGCGCGCTGCTGATCTTTGATCCACTCGGCAAGCGTCTGGGCTGGAGCCGTGCGCGCATCGGCGCGGTGATTCTGGTCTGCGGTCTGGGCAACACCTCGTTCATGGGCTATCCGCTACTGGAGGCGCTGCAGGGGCGCGAGGGTCTGGCGCTGGGTGTGATCGCCGACCAGGTCGGCTGCTTCATCGCGCTGGCCGTGGGCGGCGTGCTGGTGTCATCAATCTACTCTGGCGCAACCCCGCATCCCAGGGACATCGCGCGGCGCGTGCTGCTGTTTCCAGCCTTTCTGGCGCTGGTTACCGGCATCATTGTTGGCCAGCTTGGCGGCTGGCCGACAATGATCGACGAGATTCTGCAACGCGTGGGCGGCACGCTGACGCCGCTGGCGCTGTTCTCGGTCGGTCTGCGCTTCAAGCTGCATCTCGGCGGTGGCCAGCTGCAGCCGCTGATTCTGGGCCTGGGCTGGAAGCTGCTGGTGGCGCCACTGGTGGCACTGCTGC
This sequence comes from Nevskiaceae bacterium, assembly GCA_041555955.1. Taxonomy (GTDB): domain Bacteria; phylum Pseudomonadota; class Gammaproteobacteria; order Nevskiales; family Nevskiaceae; genus Solimonas. The sequence goes on along the minus strand of JBFFJL010000494.1, from coordinate 154 downwards.
TGGGTTGGACCACCGGCGTCGGTGGCCTGACGCTGACCATCGGCGTGATGCAGACCGCGATGGCGCCGATGATCTCGGCGGCCATCCTGGCGGATCAGCACAATCTCGATCCGCCGCTGGCCAACACCATTCTGGGTGCCGGCATTCTACTGTC
>JBFFJL010000493.1:0-2953 GCA_041555955.1 Nevskiaceae bacterium | reverse complement strand
GCAGATCTGGGACGCGGTCTATCGCGGCGAGACTTTCGGCACTTCGGGGCCGCGCATCCGCATCCGCATGCAATCCAGCTGGACGCCACCGCCCGACGATATCTGCGCGCGCCTGGCGCTGGGCGGAGCGAGCGTCACGGCCACGGACGGCGTGGTGATGGGTGGCGACCTGCCGCAACCTCCGGGCGGAGCCACTGCGCCCTACCTCACCGTGTGGGCAATGCAGGACCCCGGCGGCGATCAACCCGGTCTGCCGCTGCAAGGACTGGACATCATCAAGGGCACGCTCAACGCCAGCGGCGAACCCAAGGTGCACGTCTACGAGAACGTCGCACAGACTCCGCATCCGGTCGAGCAACCTGCATCGGACTGTTCGGTCGCGCCGGGCAATCATCCGGATCAGTTCTGCGTGACCTGGCAGGACCCGGATTTCCACGCCGACCGTGATGCCTACTGGTATGCCCGCGTGCGCGAAATTCCGAGCTGCCGCTGGAGTACTTATCTCTGCGTCAGCTCCGGGGTCGACTGCGCCGCGCTGAGCCCGGCCAACGGCATCTTTCCGGACGACACCGGCTGGCACGGCTATGAAGGCTGCTGCCGCATCGAGGGCGAGCCGGGCTCGTTCCACGGCAGCAACATCTTCGCCACGCTGGAAGAACGCGCATGGGCGTCGCCGGTGTGGTTCGAGCATCCCTGAGTTAAAGACGTCTCCACTTTGGTTTTCACCCGACTTTCATCGAGCGATGCATGATCAAGAATTTCACCGACAAGCTGTGTGTCATCACCGGGGGCTCCAGCGGAATCGGACTGGCCATTGCCGAAGCGCTGGCCTGTGAGCGCGCGCGTCTGCTGTTGGTTGCCCGCGACACCGCCGCGTTGCAGACCGCGGCCGAACATCTGCGCCTGCTGGGCGCAGCCGAGGTGCAGACGCTCAGTGCCGATGTCAGCCGCGACGACGACATGGCGCGTCTCGGTCCGGCGGTTGCCCAGATGGGCGAGGCCGCCGATCTGCTGGTGCAGAGTGCCGGTATTGTCAGCGGCGGACTGGTGCATGAAGTGCCGCTGGACGAATGGCGCCGCCTGCATGACATCAATGTGCTGGGCGTGGTGCGCGGTATCGACGCGGTGCTGCCGGCCATGCTCGCGCGTGCGCAGCGCAGTGGCGAGGGCGGACACATCGTCAACATCGCCTCGGCCGCCGGTCTGCTGGGTTTCCCGGGACTGGCTGTCTACGGAGCGACCAAGGCAGCCGTGGTCGGTCTGACCGAAAGCCTGCGTGGCGAGATCGCCAGCAGCGGGATTGGGGTTACCGCGATCTGCCCCGGCTTTGTGCGCACGCCGATCGCCAGCAAGCTGCAACTGTTCGGGCGCATGAACAATCCCCGAACCCAGCGCGGCGTGCAGCAGTGGTTCGAACGCAACAAGCTCGATGCCGACGTGGTCGCGCGCCGCACACTCAATGCCATCCGCAAGAACCGCCGGCTGGTCGTTGTCGGCCGCGACGCCGAATCCGGCTACTGGACCAAGCGCGTCGCGCCCGGCGTGCTCGAACGATTCCTGTCCAAAATGACCGCGTCGATGGGCCGGCGTGCGGAGGCATCAAACTAGGGTCGGGCGCAGTAGGGCGAGCCTGGCTGTCAGGCCTGAAACAGCGGCGCCACTCAACCCGCTTGCGTCAGCTGATCCACCATCCACAACCGGTCCTGGCCCCAGGTTGTGAAGTCGCCGAGACGGAAGCTCGGCACACCCCAGAGGCCGGCGGCAAACAGCGCTTCGCGATTGGCTTCCGCGCGCGTGGTGTCGATGCCCCGCGCCAGGGTCTGCTGCGCTGCCGTCCAGTCGAGTCCACTGCGTTCGATCACGCTGCGCAGCACGTCATCGCGGCGGGCATCCAGACCTTCGGCCCAGACGCTCTGACCGGCGATGGCGCAGTAGCACAGCTGGGTCTCGGCGTCGGCCGCGTAGGGAAAGACTGTGAGCAGTCGCAGCACACCGTCGCCGACCGGATCGTGGATGCGGCCGAACTCGATGCCTTGCGCGTCGGCACAGCGTTTGACGTCGCGCACGATGTACAGGCGTTTGTTGCGCGGCACCGGCAGGCCGCGCATGACCATCGGCAGCACCGGACGGACCTGCAGATTCTGCAACTGCCCGCGCGCACGTCGGCGCAACACTTCAATGGCGGCCAGATACGAATACGGGCTGCGGAAGCTGAACCAGAATTCCAGTGGCGTGCCTTCCGGTACTGCGGATAGCGGTAGTTGGGTAGGGTCGGGCACGGACAGCGGCGCGGTGTCGTGTAACGCGCCGTTGGCACTCAATCGTTGCTGCAGGGCATCGAGCCGGTCCAGCGCCCAGAACCACTCGCCGCGGTACTGCCACATGGCCGGGAGGTAGTGTCCCAGCTTGCGTCGACGCTCTGCGTTGGCTTTCAGCAGCGAGGCCAGCGAATCACGATGCAGTGCGGCGCCTGTCAGCGTCGCGTTCGACGCGATGGCAGTCATTGCATCGTGTTCGGCCTTGAGAAATACCTCGGCGTTGCTGCCTGCAGCCGCCAGATGAGCTGCGACCGCATCGTGACGTACCGGCGGCACCGCAACCGGCGCCGGCAGCCTGTGACATGGAGCGATGCGGCTGGCGTCGAGTGACGCGAACGCGCGCTGCTTTGCCTGCTCGGGGTAGGCGCTGACATCCGGTGCGGGCACCAAGCGGATCTGCAACGGAACGTTCAGGCGCGGCAGCAGCTTGCGCGCCAGCGCCGCGCACAGCTGCGAATGCGCGTCACCGACCTCGTAGTACAGCTCCAGCGCATTGCCGGCTCGCAGGCGCGCGATTGGGTCACGTGAGCTGGCGATACGCTCTGCCACGCGCGACTGCAGACTCGGCCGCAGGCCGGCGCGGGGCAGGGACGTATCGGACGCGTGATCTGTCATTGGTGGAGTCCTGCAGCGAT
>JBFFJL010000492.1:0-2955 GCA_041555955.1 Nevskiaceae bacterium | reverse complement strand
GGATGCAGATGCCGGGGCCGAGTCGTCCGCAGCGGCCGGCGCGCTGATTCGCGGCCGCCTGCGATACCGGTTCGATCTGCAGCTGCTGCACCCCGGTACGCGGCGCGTAGCGGTTGATGCGCGCGGTGCCGGTGTCGATCACATAGCGGATGCCCGGTACCGTCAGCGAGGTTTCGGCCACGTTGGTCGCCAGCACGATGCGTGGCGCCCTGGCGGTGCTGAACACCTTGTCCTGCGCGCCGGCGGCGAGGCGCGAATACAGCGGCAGCACTTCAGCGCTTGGATAGCGTCCGCCCAGCACGCGTGCGGCATCGCGGATTTCACGCTCGCCCGGGAAAAAGCACAGGATGCCGCCCGGCCCATGACGCCACAGCTCGGCCACGGCATCGGCGATCGCGCTTTCGCTGTCGCCATCGTCGGCCGGTTCACGATAGCGCGTTTCCACCGGATAAGTGCGGCCGGAAACCTCGATGATCGGCGCGCCGCCGAAGTGCTGCGACAGACGTTCCGGATCGAGAGTCGCCGACGTCACGATGACCTTCAGATCCGGACGCAGCGGCAGGATGCGGCGCAGCCAGCCGAGCAGGAAGTCGATGTTCAGGCTGCGCTCGTGCGCTTCGTCGATGATGATCGTGTCGTAGGCATTCAGCAGATGATCGCGGCCGAGTTCGGCCAGCAGAATGCCGTCGGTCATCAGCTTGATCAGTGAGCGTTCCGACACCCGGCGGTCGAAACGCGTCTCGTAGCCGACGGCATCGCCGATGTGGCTGTTGAGTTCGCTGGCGATGCGGTTGGCAACGCTGCGTGCGGCGAGTCGACGTGGCTGGGTGTGGCCGATCAGGCCGCGCGTGCCGCGACCCAGTTCCAGACACAGCTTGGGCAGCTGCGTGGTCTTGCCGGAGCCGGTTTCGCCACAGACCACGATGACCTGATGCGCGCGGATCGCCTCCAGCAGTTGCTCGCGTGCCTGCACCACCGGCAGCTCTTCGGGAAACGCGATCGTCTGCGGCAGCAGCCGTCGCCGGTTTTCCGCGCGCAACTGCGCCTGCTGCAGATCGCGCTCGAAGCGCGCGGCGTCGAAACGTTGCGGCCGCGCACGCGCAAGCTGCGCACGCAGGCGCGCAGCGTCGACGATCAACAGGTGTTCGGCGGCGGCGTCGAGCCGCGCGCGCAGTTCAGTCAGGGCAGCCACAAGAGCGTGCTGAATCAGGCAAGCCGCGCATGATACGCGCCTGCATCGATGTCCTCAGGCCGCTACCACGCGATTGCGGCCTTCGGCCTTGGCAACATACAGCGCGCCATCGGCGGCGGTCAGCGCTTGCGAGATGTCGCCTTGGCTGACCGCGCAGACACCCACGCTGACGGTGATTTGCAGCGCCTCGTGGCCGTAGCTGACGCGCATGGCCTCCACCGCGCCCCGCAGACGTTCGGCCAGCTGCGTGGCGCCGGTGACGTCGGTGTCCGGCAGCAGGATCCAGAATTCCTCGCCGCCGACGCGGGCGAACAAGTCGTCCGGCCGCAGTTGCATCGTCACGGTTCGCGCAAAGTTGCGCAGCACGGCGTCGCCCGCAGCGTGCCCATGCGTGTCGTTGAGACGTTTGAAGTGGTCCAGATCCAGCGCCAGCAAGGTGGTGCTCTGTCCGCGCGGCAGTTCGGCCAGCAGTTCCAGCGTGCGTGCGAGGAACGCGCGCCGGTTGAGCACACCGGTCAGTTCGTCCTCGTTGGCCAGGCGATCAAGCCGTAGCTGCAGGCGCTGGCTGGTCAGCAGCAGGAAACCGAACGGACTCAGGAAGACGGCGGCCTGGCTCGCCGCAAACCACAGAACCTGGATGACGCCGCCCGAGAACAGCTGGGTGTAGTCCGGGTCGATCATCACGTCGGTGGCACGCACCAGCGTGGCGATGATGGCCAGCACAAAAATCGTGGCGAGTGCGCCGTAGGTCAACTGCTGCGGACCCCGGCTGGAGCGCAGCAGGTCGCGCACGACCATTGCGCAGGCGATCACCATGGCGACGCTGAACACGGCAACACGGATACGGATATCGGGTTTGACCAGGCTCCAGTACGCCAGCGCCGCCGTGCAGGCCAGCGTGATGCCGATCGCCGTACGCCAGAACACCGGCCGGCGCGTGAACAGCGCGGTGCCGACGTGCAGGCCGAAGTACCCGGTCATGATCAGCAGATTGCCGATGACGATGGTCCAGAAATCCGGCAGCTTGCTGCGCAGGCCGACCAGCATTGCGCCGGCGCCCATCGCCAGAAATGCGCCGCTCCAGTAGCGCACGGCCAGTTCGCTGGAGTGAACACGCCAGACGAAGATCATCGCGACCATGGCATAGACCGCCGACAGGCCGGTATTCAACACCAGGGTCGGCATGTCGAGCATCAGGGTCATTGCGGCATTCTGGCGTGATCGCGGAGCTGAAGGCGCTGGGTGGCAGGGCAGTGGAAACGTTCGTGCACGGCCCCTCACGCCGTGTCACGAAGCGCATCGTCTTCGATGATACGGCGGGGTGTCCGGCTTGCGCCGGTGTTGGTCAGTTCATGGACGCCGGCTGTCGCTTCGGCGCGGGATTGAGTCCGCCGGGTGCTGGCCTAGGCGTCGCTGTCGTCTGTTGGGGCGGTCGCCGGCTCCAGGCCGAGCTGGCGTTCCAGCTCAGAGACGCGCGCTTCGAGTGCGGCGAGGCGTTCGGCAAGCTGCGGATCGGTCGCGCGCGACGTTGCGGGCAGGTCGCTCAGCGAGACCTCGAACGGCGCGGATTCGCTGACGCCACACAGGGTGTGGCTATAGCGCGCGGCCGACTGTCCCGGCGCACGCGGCAGCAGCACCACCAGCGGCTGCGCGCGGTCGGCCAGATCGTTCATCGCTGCGCTGAACGTGGCGGCGTCGGTGGGGCCGCCAATGCCGCTGGCGTTGCTGCGCAGTTCGGCTGCGGTCTGCGGTCCGCGCAGCAT
>JBFFJL010000491.1:0-2961 GCA_041555955.1 Nevskiaceae bacterium | reverse complement strand
TTCTGCGCGAGCTGCTCGATGACTGCGGCCGTATCCGCGAGCACGATGTTCCAGGGCGTAACTGGTCGGCGTCGAACTATCCGTTGGGCTATACCAGCTATGGTTCGCTGGATCAGCTGCATCGTTTTTCATCCACCTTCGATCTGCTGCGGGAGCGTATCGATCCGCATGTCGAGCGCTATGCGCGCGCATTGAACTGGGATCTGCGCGGTGGTCGCCTGTTGATGACGGACTGCTGGGTCAACATGATGCCGCGGGGTTGCGCCCATAGCTTCCACTTGCATCCCCAGGCGGTGATCAGCGGAACCTTTTATGTCCGTACGCCGCGTGGCTGCAGTGGTCTCAAGTTTGAAGATCCGCGCCTTAGTAGGCTGATGGCGGCGCCGCCTCGACGTGCGCGGGGTGCCGAGGCGCAGCGTGCGCACATCACCTATTCGGCAAAGGCGGGCGACGTGATTCTGTTCGAGAGCTGGTTGCGCCATGAAGTCCCCGCCAATCCGTCCGATGAAGAGCGCGTGAGCATCAGTTTCAACTATCACTGGTGTTGATTGCGGTTGGCGAACGGCGACTGCCGAGCATCAACCAAAAACGTCAGTCTCCATGACGTCTGCATGACTGCGCATTGACGCAGGGAGCTTCCGCCCCTTTGCACTTGCGGTTAGGCTGGAGGGGTTCTCACTCGTTGCGGTCCACATGTCTTCGATCACTCAATCCGGCGCCTGGAGCGAACTGCGGGCGCATGTCGAGGTGATGCGCGAAGTGCGCACGCTCGCTTTGTTCGATGCCGATGAAGCGCGTGCGACGCGTTTGAGCTGCCAGGTAGCGGGACTTTATCTGGACTATTCCAAGCAGCGCGTCGACGATACGACGTTGCAGCTTTTGCAGGGGCTGGCGCGGCAGCAGGATCTTGCCGGATGGATTGGGCGCCTGTTTGGCGGTGAGCACGTCAATGTCACCGAGGACCGTGCGGCGCTGCACATGGCGCTGCGTGCCGACGCCGATGATGTGTTCAATGAGAACGGCGTCAACGTCGTGCCGCAGGTCCATGCGGTGCTGGAGCGCATGGCGACGTTTTCCGATTCGCTGCGCTACGGACAATGGCGCGGTGCGACCGGCAAGCCGATCAAGGACATCGTCAACATCGGCATCGGCGGATCGGATTTCGGTCCACGCATGGTCTGCATGGCCCTGGCACCGATGATCGATGGCCCTCGCCCCCATTTCGTATCCAACGTCGATGGCTCCGAGCTGCACGCGCTGCTACACCGTTTGAATCCGGAGACGACGCTGTTTGTGGTGGCCAGCAAGACCTTTACCACCCAGGAAACGCTGTCCAATGCGATGCATGCGCGGGCGTGGCTGGTCTCGTCGCTGGGCGAAGAAGCGGTGTCGCGTCATTTCGCTGCGGTTTCGAGCCATGTCGAACGCGCCGGGAAATTCGGGATCCCAGCCTACAACGTGTTCGAGTTCTGGGACTGGGTCGGTGGTCGCTACTCTTTGTGGAGTGCCGTGGGTTTGCCGATCATGGTGGCCCTGGGGCCGATCCGCTTTGCCGAGCTGATGCATGGTGCGCGAGTGATGGATCAGCATTTCCGGACCGCGCCGCCAGAACAGAACATGCCGGTGCTGATGGGCTTGCTGTCGGTCTGGAACCGCAACTTTCTCGGTTGTGAGAGTCAGGTGCTGGCACCGTATTCGCAGCGGCTGGCGTTGCTGACCGGATGGGCGCAGCAGCTGGAAATGGAGTCCAACGGCAAGGGCGTGACGCGTGATGGCGAGCCGCTCGATGTGGCGACGACACCGGCGCTGTGGGGCAGTGTTGGTACCAACGCCCAGCACGCGTATTTCCAGATGCTGCATCAGGGCCCGGCGATGCATGCGGTGGATTTCATACTGCCGGTGGTCGGTGACCATCCGTATCACGACATGCACCGCAAGTTGATGGCGAACTGTTTTGCACAGAGTTCGGCCTTGTTACGAGGGAAAACGGCTGAGGAAGTCCGTGCCGAGCTGATCGAAAAGGGGCTCAGTGGCAACGCACTGGAGGCGGCGATTCCGCATCGCGTGTTTCCGGGCAATCGCCCCAGCAATACCTTGCTGTTTCCGCGCATTGATCCGTTCCATCTCGGTGCCTTGTTGGCCTTGTATGAGCACCGCACTTTCGTCGAGAGCGTGATGTGGGAGATCAACCCCTTCGATCAATGGGGCGTCGAGCTGGGCAAACAACTGGCGCATCAGATTCTTGATCCGGACCATCCCATTCCAGTGGACCCCTCGACGGCAGAGCTGATGCGTCGATCATTCATCCACCGCAACGAGTGAGGGTGGCGCTACGCGCCATGCTGTTGCAGCGCCCAGAGGACGTGTTCCTGCACGACCGGATCGGGATAGTCGGCGCGCGTTCGCAACGACGTGATGACCGCATCCGAAGTCGGCGCATTGCCCAGAGCCACCGCCAGATTGCGCAGCCAGCGCGCGTAGCCGGTTCGGTGCAACGCCATGCCTTCGGTTCGCTGCAGCCACAGTGTTTCGTTCCAGGCGAACAGATCGATCAGGCGGCTGGCATCGAGTTCATGGCGCGGTGCGAAATCTGGCTCGGTGCTCAGGCTGGCGTAACGATTCCACGGACACACCAGTTGGCAGTCATCGCAACCGAAGATGCGATTGCCCATCATCGGGCGCAACTCCTCGGGAATCGAGCCGTGATGTTCGATCGTCAGGTAGGAAATGCAGCGCCGCGCGTCGAGCTGATGCGGCGCGACGATCGCCTGGGTCGGGCAGACCTTGATGCAGGCGCTGCAGCGACCGCATTCATTGGCCACCGGGGCGACCACCGACGGCGTCAGTGATAGATCGGTGTAGATTTCGCCAAGGAAGAACCAAGAGCCGGCGTCGCGGTTCAACAGCAAGGTGTGCTTGCCGATCCAGCCAAGCCCGGCGTTGCGAGCCAGCGCTTTTTCC